>JBLIMI010000167.1:0-7284 GCA_047638655.1 Minisyncoccia bacterium
GAAGCAATCACGTTGCGGTTGTAACCATCCCCGTCGCTCGAAACGAAGATGTACGGCAAGGAGTAAGCCGGCGCGTACTTCTTGACGTAGCTGCCAACGCTTCCACCATTGAAAGGATCCGTGCCACCATTGACCAACAGCCCCATGGTCGTCGTCAGGGTTCCCACCGAGTCACTGCTCGAACCGGTGCCATTGCCGTTGTTGTCTGCGCACTCTTGCAGGATCAACACATCCGGCTGAAAGGCGGCGATGATGCGTGCAATGGCGCACCAGTTGTTCTGGCCTTCAGACTTGCCGTTGGTGGAACAAATTCCATCGCGCACGTTCCAGGTCATGACACGCACATCGTCGGGAGCTTGCTTGCCCCATTGTCCAGCGCCCGGATTCCATTGGGCAAGAGCGCTCGGGGAAGAGGCGCCGAGGGCGAATAGCAACAGAACGCGAGTGGAGAAGAATCGCATGAAATTGGGATCGAAGTGGATTCAGGGCCGGAGAGCAGCAGGCCCATCCTACACCGAATCTTGGGTCACAATGAATTGGAGCTCCGGGATCGTCCGCCCGGGTTGTACACCTGTCGAACGGGAGCTCTAGAGGCCCCAGCTCTCCGCCTCCGCCTCCAACACAGCAGCATCCAGCCCGTAATCTTCGAGCCTGGAGACCAATGTGTCCGGATCCCAGCCCAAGTAGAGCGCGGCCCGACGCTTGTTGAGGCTGCCTGTACTCTTGAGTGTCGTCCGCAACGCTTGCACCAGATCCTGACGCCGCGGCCTTAACGACGGCAGCTTCTTGATGAGCGCAAACTTGAAGCGACGCGCCACCTCGATCACCAAATCGGCACTCACTCGCTGCGAGGGATGAAGCAAGACTAGCTGGAATACCAAACTCTCCAACTCTCGCAAGTTGGCTCGCCAGGGTTGGCGCCAGAGGAGTGCCACGGCATCGTCGTCGAAGAGCGGGGCTCGCATGCCCTCCTCAGCGGCGAAGCGTTGGGCGAGGAACGAAACCAACCCAGAAATCTCCTGGCGCCGATCCGACATCCCGGGCACGAAGATTTGCATGCGCTCCAGCCGTGCCGCGAGCTCGGGATGAATCGTTCCGTCTCTTACGCTTTGGCCTAGGGGAAGCGGGGTGGTCAATAGAAGGCGACTGCGCCAGTCCCTTGCGTTGGAAGGTCCTCCGCCACCCTCCTCGATCAAACGCAAAAACTCGATCTGCAATTCCGGTGCGAGACTCGGCAAGTCATCGAGCACCACGCTGCCGCGGGGCCGAACCAGCCGCTCAATAAAGTCCGAGCGAGCGCTCATCCCCTCGAAATCAAGCCCACAGTGCAGCAGGGTCAAGGGCTCACTGCCAGCGCCCCGGCGCCAATGCAACCAGCGGGCCAGAGTTCGCTTTCCGGAACCGTTCGGTCCGCTCAAGACGACACTGGTCTTGGCGCGCACGGCGTCGTCCACCCAGCTAGCCAACTCCCGAATCGGGGCGCGCGTGCAATCGAGGAAGAGATCGTTCCCGAAGCGTTCGAGGTGCCAGGCACGAAACGCGGCCAGGCTCAGTGGAAGGGCTAGCTCCGTCACGATACCCATCAAGCGCTCCACCTCCGAGGGCCGGAAGTCTCGCTGTCGCGAAGATTCAATGGCCAACAACCCGACAATCCTTCCGCCCCTTGAGAGCGGTAACACAACACCGGAAGCGCTGCCTTCGAAGAGCGCGAGGCCGGGATCGTGCTCTTCGAATACCACCGGGCCCGAAGTGGCCAGGCAACGGTCGATAGCGCGCGCAGCGCCGGGCTGGGATTCCGCGGAGCCGAGGCCATCGCCGCCGCTACACACATAACGCAAGGCATCGCCCTCCTGAACGAAGGCCCACCAACGGCGTTGCCTAAGTTTGATGCCAAGGGCAACGAGACAGCGCCGAAAAAGTTGCGAACATAATTCGCGGGATGGCTCCGACTGCACCTGCAACAACCGTTCGCGCCCACCACCGACTCTCCAATCCACTGGATCGGTCTCGCTGACTGCGCTCACCGGCAGCGCGTTGGGCCCACGCGCTTCTAGCGCCAGTCGCCATAGTCGTGAGCGCCAGACTTCCGCCAACCGAGCCAGGCGTGACCCAGTTGGAATGAGATGGTGTTCCCACTCGATGTGCAGCCATCCCGCAACCTCACCTTCAGGATCGAGAATCGGGGTCAGCGCCAGCGCCAGAGATCCAGTTCCCAGACTGCTCTCGCAACGTCCATGCACCCGTTGGGACGCCGCTTGCACCACCATCCGATGTTCTGGGCCCGTCCGCACACTGCATTGTTCCTCTCGCTCCCTCAGCCAGCCAGCGACCCCATCGCGCAACCCCGGAGCCGTGTCCACGTGTAGCGGCGTCACCACGCCCCCCACCTCCAACAGAAAGACGCAGAAAACAGCTGCGCCAATCGAACTGCGGCCGACCGCTTCCCCGTGTTCGTGAAGCGGAAATTGTTCGGTGAGCGCGCGCTGGGCACTCGCTCCTTGAACGGCGCGCCCGGGGAAAGAGGCACGCTCCGCCTCCCAATGCTCCCTGAGTTCCACCAAGCTATGGGGAATCTCAAGCGTCGCCGCCATTGAATCCAGCTTCGGGACGCGAGTACATTGCCCCATCAACATCGCAGTCCAGTGCCGTAGCCGTAGCCAACGAACCTCCGCCGAACGAGACGGCACTCGCAGATCTTCACGGGAGAGTTCGTGAGCCTCACGCACGGCTCCTCGATCCAAGAGGCACTCGATAAGCCCCATCAAGAGCTCTGCATAGGTCCGGCTCCCCACTCCGCATGATCGTCGCTGAGAGAGAGCTTCGCGAAAGCTCGTTTCACCGCTCTCACCACGGGGGTCCAGGTGGCGCAAGCGCGCCTGGTAGAGTTCGACAAGATCTCGATCCCAGCCGAGTCGGTCCAGTCCTTGCAACAAACGCGCGGCAACGGCTAGGGGCTCTTCCGCTGGAAATGGGACTCCCGGCAACCCGCTCATTCCCGGTCGCAAACCGGACAGCTGATCCCAGTTGGCTTGCACCGGGCGCCGTGCTGAAGGCAAGTTGAGGAAACTGCTCCCGGCATGCACAGCTCGCAAATTGTGAAGCACCAAGTCCTCCATCGCTGCACAGGCGCAGACCAGCACTTGCCTCCTCGAAGCCGCGCTGACTTCGCCTGCTGTGACCGGCGACGAGACACTGGCCGTGTCCACCAACTCGCGCACCAGGTCGGCGGTGTCGGCGGCACGTCCAAGCAACTCTCCGCCCTCCGGGACTAGCAAGTCCAGTGCGCGCCGTAATCCCGCCTCGCCCGGGTCTCCGGACGCGCTCAATTCGACCCCCGCGCGCTGCGTTGTTGGAGCTCGGCGATCTGGGCGCAGGAGCGCTCCAACTCGTACAAATGCCTGAGCGACGGCTCGCGCCCCATCAGCTCCCGTTTGCCTTTGAGCAGGTGCAACGCTCGCACGAGGCTGCTCGGACCTGATGAACCATTGGCCAAGTGTTCCAGTTGACGCCCTATGTCGGCAGGCCGATTCAATTCCAGCGCCACCAACATCCCTCCCAAGGAAGCGCGCGCGCCTGCCCCCAGAGTCGCCGCCAAGTCGTAGCTCAACAGGGCCTCTTCCCGCAGCCCCAGCGCTTCGCTGTCGATGGCACGGCACTCCGCACGACAGGCCCGCTGAGAGCGCGTCAAGTGCTGGTCCTGCAAGGTCCGCGATAGCTTCCGCGCCCGGCCGACCACGCCAGCACCGTACAGCCCCCGCATCAAGTACCAGGTGTCCGTAGCCGAGTGAGTCTGGTCAAAACGACCTTCGGCAATCGCAATTGCGGAGGGCCAACAGGCTTGCTCCAGCAGCGAGTACGCCAGGAGCTCTCCGCTCACCGCCACGCCATCCGCCAAGGCTGAGCCGATCTCCTGCGCACAGCGATGACGCCAATTTGCGATGGTTGCGTCCTCACCAAGCGGTGCCGAAAAGTATCGCCCACCCGCCGTCGAGATCAATTGCAACTCAATGGCCAAGCCCAACAGCTGCACTTGCTCCGCTGCGTGCACAGCGGCCAATTCACGGGCCTCGACCCGGGTGATCGAGAGGGTTCGTCTCTCGATCCGGCTCTTGAATGCCAGTTCGAAAAGCAACAAAGAATCTTGCCACTGTCGATCACAACTCACGTGCGCTTCTCCGGCGAACTCCGCTATCACCTGGCGCCCCATCATCTTGTCGTACTCGGATCGAAATGACTTCTTGGGATCACTATTCATGTGGCGCTCCGCTCTGAAAGAGAATTGGATTTCAGACCCAAAAAGATGGAGAGCCCAAGGCGAGCGTCCTTGGCAATCTCCACGGCGGACCGACCACCCGGATACACGAGTTGCTCGATAGAGCGATCTTCGATCACAAGCGCAAAGAAAGCCTCCCTGGCCTCAAGCTTCAGGGTCTGAAACTTCGAGCAGGCTCGATCCAGCTCCACCATCGGGACCCGAAAGCGTGCGGCCATGGCCCGCCACCGAGGTCCCGGCTCTCCAGCCCCAAGCTGCGAATCGAAGCTGTTGATCGCCGCTTGCACACTCTGATCCAACCAACAACCCACGGCAGGAGTGCCTCGGTAGTGGAACGATGCTCGGGCCACAAACGCCAAGCAATGCAGATAGACCCGGTGCTCGTCCATCAGCAGGCGGTTTCGAGCCAGATGGCGCTGGACGCGCCTCGCCAACTCGAAGGGATCACCGTCCGCTAGGCGCTCGAGGACTTCCTCGGGGCTACCCCGCAGCCAGGCCTGGGGATCGGTCAGCGGGCCGCCACGGAGACTGCGTGGAGCGGGCAGTTCGGGGGCCGAGATGGTTGATGACATGGCAGCGATGAAGTCAGAACGATTTCGTGGCGGTGATTTCCATCCGTGCCTCGGCCGATTCAGAGGGCGAAGGGTCGGGCCAGAGCGACTTGCTCCTGCCACAAAGCCAGTCTAGGGCGGCTCCTCATTTTGGAGGGAGCGTCCCATCGTGGAGTGCGATTGGCACGCCCCTCTGAGCGCTTGTCCTTTTTATCGCAAGCACTTACAGCCATCTATGGATTCCTCGGGCCCCACCGTGGCCCGTCCTACGGATGCCTGGATTCCCCACTTCCAAGACCGGGGAGGGCAGGTCAGGGACTCCAGCCAGGCTATTTCTGCAACCCGCGCGACCGAAACTCCCAGGGAATTGGATTCGCCACGATGGATCACGATTCGTCCACGCTAGGATTCCGAGCTTCCCACCGTCCCACCCACTCACCAGAGACTCCCGTGACCGGATCCCTGCAAGGCAAGACTGGCGTCATCCTCGGCGTCGCCAACAAACGATCGATCGCATGGGCCTGCGCCAGCTCCCTGGCACGCGAAGGCATGCGACTATGCTTCACCTATATGGGCGAGCGCATGGAGACCAAGGTGCGAGACTTGGCGGCGGAGTGCGAGGGCTCGATCGTGCTTGAGTGCGACGTGACCAGACCGGAACAGATCGACCAGGTCTTCGAACAGATCAAGGAAGAGTTCGGCTTCTTGGACACGGTGGTTCATGCGGTTGCTTTCGCCAAGCGCGAGGAGCTCGAAGGCAATTTCTTCGACACCTCGAAGGAAGGCTACATGCTCGCCCACGAAGTGTCGGTCTACAGCTTGACGGCGATCACACGTCGCGCTTTGCCGCTCATGGAAGGCCGCGAAGGCTCGATCATCACCCTGTCCTACATCGGTGGGCAACGCGTGATTCCGAACTACAACGTCATGGGCATCGCCAAGGCTGCTCTAGAAGCCAGCGTGCGCTACTTGGCCAATGACCTCGGCCCCAGAGGCATTCGGGTCAACGCCATCAGCGCGGGACCGATTCGAACACTCTCTGCAGCGGGCGTCAGTGGATTCACCAAGATGCTCGACCAGATCGCTGGAGCGTCACCCTTGCGCCGCAACGTCACCCAGGAAGAGGTCGGCGAGACCTGCCTGTTCTTGGCAAGCCCCGGTAGTCGCGGGATCACTGGCACGACATTGTTCGTGGACGCGGGCTACCACATCATGGGTGTCTAGTCGCGACTCGCTCAGTCATGCGAATGATCTGAGCAACTCTCTGCGGCGTCTGACTTCGCGAATTGACGCCACAGGGAGTTCAGCATCAGGAGTCCAAAGACCACGGCGGCAACCAGCATGAAATTGGAGCGCTCTCCGTGGTCGTGCTCCCCCGCGCTTGCGGTGGCTGTCACACCGAGCCCCAGATAGATTGCATTGGTGACGTACCCCAGAACGAGGGTCACCAAGGAGAGCACCAGGATGTGCACTAACGCCACGCGCTTGCCAAGGTATTTGGTCATCACGGAGAGCGTCGCGAGATTGGTGGCCGGGCCCGCAAGCAAGAACACCAAAGCTGCGCCAGGACTGAGTCCCTTCAAGATCAAGGTGGCCGCAATAGGCGTGGAGGAAGCAGCGCAAACGTAGATTGGGACTCCAATCAGGAGCATAAGGAAGAGGCTCCAGTGCCCTTGCAGTAGGCTGCTATCGAAAGCTGAATCGGGAATCAAAACGGTGATTACGCCCGACAGCAGAACCCCTACGAACAGAGCACCGGTCAGGTCGTCGAGCATGTCGACAAAGGCGAAGCGCAGGGCACGCCTCACCAATCCACCCTGCTTGCTAGTCTCATGGCTGTGCACCTCGTCCTCGCCATCCGAACAGCAATGTGCAGGAGGCTCTTCCGAACGCCCCACCAGAGGCTCGTCATCCGCTCCGCTCTTGACGAACATGTTGACGCTCAGTCCAGTCAAGAAGGCGGAGAGCACGGACGCCAGTGGCCGGATCACGGTCATCACGGGGTCGAGCATTCCGTAGGTCACCACGACGGAATCGACACCAGTCTCTGGAGTCGACACCAAGAATGCACTTGTGGCACCCTTGCTCGCGCCCGCTTTGCGCAAGGAAGCAGCCACGGGGACAACCGAACAAGAACAGAGCGGGAGCGGCGCACCGAGTACAGAAGCGATGCCCACGGACTTCGCATCGTTGCCGCGAATCCACTTGGAGAGTTTGTCAGCGTCTAGCCATTGACTGATGAAACCCGCCAGGATGAATCCAAACAGCAGGTAGGGCGCCATACTCACGAACACATCCCAGGAGGCGAACATCAGCTCAAAGAAGAGGCCGCTTTCGAGATCCTCCGTGGCGTGATGCGGGAAAACCCCCGCGGCGAGTACGCCGAGCACAAGCGCAAAAACGCGCGGCCCGGGCTTGTCCACGTTGTGAAAGACCTCGGGCACGAGATCGCAAGCCGCT
>JBLIMI010000168.1:0-7283 GCA_047638655.1 Minisyncoccia bacterium
AATACGGCCCTGCAAGACTTGCTTGCAAGCGACGGCCAGCAGCCAGTTCGCGTCGAAGGCATCGAGCTCTGCGAGGCGCTCTAGCTCCGTGAAGACTGCCGCGGAGTCCCCACGCTCGGCGGCCAAGCGAGCACGATTGCGGATCAGCACCGGGTGCGTCGAGTCGAGAGCAGTGGCGGCATCGAACGAGGCTTGGGCAAGCTCCAGGCGCTCCGTGCGAGCGAGCAGGACGCCTCTTTGCATCAATGCTTCGAAGCGCAACGGCCGAAGCTGGAGCACGCGCTCCCAGCTGGCCAACGCGGCCTCAAGGTCCCCGTCGCGTTGCTCAAAGAGGCGGGCTTCGAGGGTGCGGGCCACTACGGAGTCTTCCTGACACGCGACTGCGGCTTCGATAGCCTCGCCGCGTTCGGTGTCTGTTTTACTCGCAGCCAGACGCGCAAGCGCTTGTCCATGATTGACGAGTCCATAGGCCCTCGGTAGCAACAGCAGATGGAACAGCGCGATGACCGCAACCAGATAGCGCCCGAACTTATTGGACTTATGGATCCGCCTGACTTTCAGCTTGGGGGCGGAACTGATCACGACGCCAAAGACTGCAAAGATGGCGATGGATGCCGTCGGGTTGTAGAGCAACGGGGCGTTGACGCCTGCGGCGAAGAGACCTCCGAGTGCTCCCGCAGAAAGGGCTGCCGTGGAGACGTCTCTACTCCCGAGTGCTTGTTTGGCGCAGCGCAGGACGAGCAGCAGGAAGAGCCACCAAGCGATGCCCGCCAGCACGCCACCCTCGGCCCAAGGGAGGATCCAATCGCTATGGGGGTGTTCGACTTCGGTCGAGGCCTCAATCTTGTGGTTCCAAGTGGAGAGCGCCAGTTCCTCAGGATCGCGGTACGCGGGGAACTCCACGGCGAACTGCCCGGGACCCACGCCGACTAGGGGGTGATCGAGTGCCATGGCGGCGGTGCTCAGCCAGATCCGTTTACGAACCTCGATGCCGCCAAAGTGAGTGGGGGCGTCCGCGTCAACGGAAGCGACTGCCGAGCTAGTCGTCGCAGGCGAGGTGGCAGGGGCCCACTTGGTCCAGGCAAGGGCGCCGAGCGCGCAAGCCAGCAAGGTGAAGCACTTCGTTCGCACTACCGCGTCCACTCGGCGCGAGAAGACGAGGGTCAAGCCGCTCACGATCGCAAACACCACAAGCGTGGCGATGACCGGCGCAAAAGTAGCGTGCAAGAGACTCAAGCCCGTCGCGATCATGCCCACCCATTGCCAGCGAGGTTTGGAATGCACCCAGAGCACAAAGCCAGTTAGGGCTCCAGGAAGGGCCGCTGCCGAAAGCTCTCCGGAGTTGCCGAGCACCCCTCCCCAACCTGGTGCGCCTTCGAGCAAGGCGGGGCTCACAAGGACGATCGAGATCAGACTCAGGGTGATGGCGAGCCAACGGCGGCCTTCGCTGGCCAGCAAGGCACCTCCGTTCAACATGAAGAGCGCGCACAGAAACGTGAGCAAGGCTCGTTCTTGCTCCATTTTGTCGCTGGCGTCGCCGAAGTTGACCGGGACGAAGAGGGCCAGGAACAAGAGCAAACTCCCGGGCGAAGGAGACTTGCGCATCCAGCCTAGATAGATGGCCAGCGGGAGGATGGCGAGCGACGCCAGCCCCAGAGCCGTGTGTTCGGTGGTCGCAAAATCCCCTTGAATCAAGCTCGGCCAAGGCCACCCGAGCAGGATCAACGGCAGTAGCAGCAACCAGGGAAGTGCGCGGCTCTCGGGGGGGGCTTCTGGGCTGAATTCTGTCATGTAGGGAGAGGGTTTCAGCGGTCAGATGGAAGCCACTTCCGGGCCCCGGGTCGCGGCAGACGCGCGTCAGCCGAGGGTGTTCCCGAGAATTGCGTCCACAAACGATTCGGGTTCAAAGGGCTCCAGATGTTCCATGGACTCGCCGGTTCCGATGTAGCGCACGGGGAGCCCGAGTGCCTCTTTGATGCCGAAAACGGCTCCACCCCGGGCCGTGCCGTCAAGCTTGGCGATGATCAAGCCTGTGACCTCTACGGTGGAAGTGAACTCACGAGCCTGATTGATGGCGTTTTGTCCGTTGGTGCCGTCGATCACCAACCAAGTCTCGTGCGGGGCGTCGGGCACGACCTTGGCGATCACGCGCCGAACCTTGTCCAGCTCGCCCATCAGACCTTTCTGGGTGTGCAGGCGACCGGCCGTGTCAATGAGGGCCACGTCTATGTCACGGGCCACGGCGGCATTGACCGTGTCGAAAGCGACGGCTGCCGGGTCGGCATTGTCCTGGTGGCTGCGAACGATTTCGGCACCGCAACGTCCAGCCCAGACCTCTAGCTGATCGGCGGCGGCTGCACGGAAAGTATCCCCGGCGCCCAGGATCAGGCTCTTGCCCTCACTTATGAAGCGGTGGGCCAGCTTGGCGATGCTGGTGGTTTTGCCAGAGCCATTGACGCCAACAATCAGGAGTACCGTCGGCTTTGCCTCGAAATTGAGGTTCGCGGGCTCTTGGTCGAGCTTCTTGAGAAGGATCTCTCGCAGCTTGATGCGCACGTCTTCCTCGCCCTTGATTTCACCCCGTTGGTGAAGGCGCGTCAATTCGTCCGAAATGTGTGTCGCCACGGGCCCGAGATCCGAGGTGTAGAGTAGCTCCTCGAGTTCGCTGAGCAGGGCCGCATCAATCTTGCGCCCTCCGCGAAACAGGGATGAGATACCGTCGGAGATTGCTGACCGTGTCTTGGTCAGCCGTTGCTTGAGGCGATCGAGCAGTCCCACGCGTTCAGGCCTCGGGGCTGGCTTCCTCTTCGGCCACTACCTTCACCTTGCGGTTCATGATGCGGTCGAGGATGCCGTTGATAAAAGCGCCGGAATTCTGGGTGGAGTAGCGCTTGCCGATTTCAATCGCTTCGTTGATGGCGACCTTGGGCGGGATGTCCTTGCAGTTGAGGAGTTCGTAGGTGGCAAGTCGTAGGACGTTGCGGTCGACAACCGCCATGCGCGAGATGTTCCAATTTTGCGCCACACCCTGGATCACTTCATCAAGAGCGTCCCGTTCATCGAGCGTGCCTTCGATCAGACGTTTGGCGAACTGGCGCGTTTCGGAGTCGCGCTCCTCGTCCCGCAGAAAGTCGTCGGCATCTTCCTTGGGCTTCTTGACGAGGTCGGCTTGATAGAGGAACTGCAGGGCCAGTTCGCGGGATCGTGTTCGTTTTTTCACTGATGATTGCTTGGCCGAGAGGCCGTGGGGGTGGGGAATCCGACCGGAGCTTGGGGCTCGGGATCAGATGCTGTGTCGAGGGCGGCGAGCACTGTGATGGCTGCGATCGCGAGTTCACGACCCTTGTCTTGTTCGCCACCGTCCTCCGGGGACAGGGCACGAGCTTTTGCCTGAGCGAGCGTGTTGCAGGTGAGGACGCCAAAGAGCACGGGCTTGTCCGTGTCGAGCATGACACTCTGAATTCCCTGGGTGGCTCCCTGAGAGACGTGGAGGTCGTGGGTCGTTTCACCCTTGAGCACGAGCCCGAGGCAGATGACGGCATCGATGTCAGGGCGCCGCGCGAAGCGTCGGGCGACCAGGGGCAATTCGAAAGCTCCAGGCACCAAAGCCACGGGCATGTCTTGCTCGGCGACTCCCGACGACAACAACTCGCGGCGCGCTGATTCCATCATGGCCGAGGTCAACTCGTGATGAAACGTGGACACCACGAAGGCGATGCGAGCGCCGGGGCGCTCAAGGCGCGGACGTTGCGCCAGTCCGGAGTCGGTGGCCATGGGAGTTGGGAAGGATCAGGGGGTGACGGTGCGAATTACGGGCAGGATTCTAGCTTGTGGACTGCGCCAGGCAACTGACCAAGGACCAAGACCCGAGAAGTGACGTAGAATTCATTCTCACGGGTCACTTGCACCATTGCCAACAGGGCAGGCACCAACCGCTCCCGGGGGGGGCATTCCCGGGAACCTAAGCGCTCGTACTGTGCTCTCTTTACCGCTAGAGGCAGTTCCCAGCTTCCCTCCTCCCCTGACGACTGGACCGATTTAAGGAGCCCATTTTCTATGCTCAAGACCAAGAGGACCCTGAACCCCGCCTTGCCCGTGGCACTCGCCATCGGACTTGGAGCCCAATTCAGCCCCGCTTTTTCCCAGTTCAGCGCGCCGCCCCCGCCGCCTCCCCCGGCTGGCAACCCGATCACTGTGAATAAGGCGCTGCTTGGAAAGGTGCTGTTCTGGGATGAGCAATTGTCCGCCACGGGTACGGCGGCCTGCGCGACCTGTCACATCCCCACGGCAGGCGGCAGCGACCCGCGCAGCGTTCCCAACGCCAACAGCACACACCCCGGTGCCGACGGTTTCTTCGGCACGGCCGATGACATCGTGGGCTCCATTGGCGTGCCCGCGAGCTTGCCGAACGGTCGCTACAGCCTGAACGGGGATTTCGGCCTCGATCCCCAGGTCACCAGCCGCAAGGCTCAAACCGTGATCAACGCGGTCTACTCACCGTTGCTGCAATTCTGGGATGGGCGGGCCGAGGAGGTCTTCCTGGATCCGATCAGCGGAGCCGTGGTGCTCGCAGCTGGTGCAGCTCTCGAGTCTCAGGCCGCCGGCCCGGTGGACTCGGGTGTTGAGATGGGGCACCTGGGCACGAACTGGCCCGGAGTCGTGAATCGCATCACTTCCGCCAACCCCATGGACCTTGCGGTGAGCATGCCCGCGGACATGGCCACCTTTGTTGCCGGGCGCACGTACCCGCAACTCTTCACCCTGGCTTTCGGCACCAATCAAGTCACTGCCGCACGCATCTGCATGGCCATCGCCACCTACGAGCGCACGTTGGTCGGGGCCACGGCTCCTTTCGATACGTTCATTGGCAACTCGCCTCCGGGGGCTCCTCCGCAGAACCCCGGCGCGCTCACGCAGCAGGAACGAGCGGGCTTCCAGATCTTCAATGGGCCCGGCCGCTGCAATGTCTGCCACAACGGACCCATCTTTTCCGACAACGACTTCCACTACACGGGCGTTCGTCCGGTCAACGAGGATCTTGGTCGCTTCGTGGTCGATGGACTTCCCGGTCACCGGGGTTCCATGAAGACTCCGAGCTTGCGCAACGTCGAGTTGCGGGGCCCCTTCTTCCACAACGGTCGCTTTGGGACTCTGGAAGAAGTCGTTGAGTTCTACAACCGTGGTGGTGACTTCGACGCACCCAACAAGGCGCCGGCAGTGCAACCCCTCGGATTGAGCCCGGGACAACGTGCTGCGTTGGTGGCCTTCCTCAAGCGTCCGCTCACGGATGTGCGCGTGCGGGATGGATTGCCGCCCTTCGATAGCCCGACTCTGTTTACCCAATCGATGAACGCGGCCGATTCTTATGGAATCGGTACGCCTGGCACCGACGGCTTCGTCCCCGAGATGTACGCCATCGAGCCCCCCAAGATAGGCAACGACAACATGACCGTTGGCATCACGGGCGCCCTGGCCGGCCGCATGGCGATTCTCGGCATGGATCCCGTGCCGGACTTTGCGGGCACTCCCATCACCGGCACGATGTTCCACATCGGGCTCTCTTCTAGCCTGTCCATTAAGCGCATCCCCGTTCTGAACGGCAGTGGCGCCGGCAATGGTTGGGGATCGGTGATCGTCAATGTGCCGAACGACACGGCACTGATCGGCACGACGCTCTACGCCCAGTGGTTCGTTCTCGATAACGGTAGCGGGGCGCGCTTCGCGGCCAGCGACGCGATCGCGATCAGTTGGTACTAGCAAGCGCCATCTGTCGCGCAGGCGGCTAGCAGGACTTGAACTTGATCGAGATGATCATGACTCGATCATCTCGATCAAGCGTTCCACGCACTCCTCCACAAACTTGGGGTCTTCCGCGTGGGTGGAGCGTTCGACGACCTCGATGCAAGCGGGAAGCGCTGACTTTAGAGCGCTGAAGAAGGCGGCATCGCTTTCGGTGTTGCGCAAGGGTCCACCGGGCATGGCGTAGCTTCCCGTTCCATCCAGTGGAAGCATCATGACGGCGTTCCCGGTTGTGCTCTGTAAGCGCTTGCCAATGTCCACCGCGACGCTGACGAATTCCTCGGCGTTGAGGCGCGGGACGAAGACCACAGGGTTGTGGAACACATAGGTGTGGTCTTTCCAGCGCTCGGGAACTTGGTTGGCTTCCACGAGGATGCCCAGGTGTTCCGAACCTCCGGGGCAAAGTACTTGGGGAATTCCCAGGGGACCAGCCACGGTCATGCGCCGCGGTCCGGCCGCGCGCAATTCGCCGAAGACGTCATCCGCGATTTCGCCCATGGCGTAGTCGAACACCGCGCCAATGATGCCGGCCTCCATCATTTCCTCCATGGCTCGGCCTCCAGAGCCGATGGCGTGAAAGACGATCACTTCGTAACCGCGGTCCTCAAAGAGTTGTACGGCGTGCAGGGCTCCAGTGGTCAGCACCCCCAAATTGGTCATGCCGATCAGGGGTTTTTCGCCTGCATGGTGGGGCATAGGGACGCTGACTTGCGCCATGCCATGCACGGCGCCCGCCCCGTTGGCAAGGATGCGCCGGCTGACGCGATTGAGGCCGAGAATGTCGCCGACCGAGAACATCATGGTGATGTCTTTTGTGTCCACGTAGGACCCCACGTCGCCTGATGCTGCGGTGGAGATCAACACCTTGGGCAATCCATAGGGCATGGAACGCATGATTTCGGAGCAGGCGCCGGTGCCTTGGAAGCCGCCCATGCCCAACACACCGTCGAGTTCGCCTCTCGCCAGGGCCGTTTGCAAGAGAGTGATGGCCCCCCGGATCATCACGGGTGCCGCCACCTGGCGGGTGGGATTCTTGAGCAGGTTTTCGAGGGACTCGCCGGCTGCTTTGGCCACCTCTTCACGGGAGATGTCTGCGGTTGTCTGGGGCTCGCCGGTGACGCCCAAGTCCACCAGTAGTACACGGCTTCCCATGCTCTCCAACTGTTCCCGCAGAAACTGAGCCTCGGCGCCTTTGGTGTCGAGGGTGGCGAGAACGGCGATGGTGGTGGTCATGATTAGCTTCGTGTGCTCGGCAAGGTGAGGGCGGCGAATTCCGCTGCCGTCTCGCTGACGGCCCGTTCGATGGGGAGGCGCTCCGTGGAGGAGCCTGTCCAGAATCCATCGCAAGTGGTGTGCGTTAAGATGAACTGAGCGTCTTCGGGGGTTTCCATGGCAGCGCCGTGGGCGACCAGCAAGACGTCTTCCGAGAGCTTGCGCAAGGCAGCGTTGGCTTCCTCGGTGCGGCGCGCTGTTTCTTTGATGGT
>JBLIMI010000169.1:0-7278 GCA_047638655.1 Minisyncoccia bacterium
CAACGCTCACGGGCCCGCTGGATCCAATGCTCGCCGCCGTTCCCCCGCTGTTGAGGGTGCTTGTGCAATAGTTGGTCGTGGAGCAGTCAATAGGCACGATTTTGTAGACCTCGCATGGCGCGTTGCTGCAGATGTAGAGTTCGCCCGCGTTGTCTCGCCCGAAGGAAGCGATGAAGTCTACGGGGCTTCCAATATCTGCGATCAGTTTGTCGGTGCGATTCACATGCTGCGTGACCTGCGTACCATCCCTGACAAAGGAGTAAATCCTCGACGTGCAGAACTGGGCGTACCAGTAGGTTCCTTGCAAGGAGGGGATTGCGCTGCCTCGGTACACCATGCCAGCGATGATCGCACAGCGCCCTGCTGTATGGGGGAAGGTATAGACCGGTGGTGTGAACATGGGGTCGGAACAGGCCGGGCACTCCGCGACGTTCTACTTGGCGGAAAGTCTGCCCTGCCCTGTGTCGGTTCGTTTCCACCAATACGGAACGCCGCCGCCCTCTATTTGGGAGTTGAGCTTGGCCGTGGGAGAAGAAGGCCAGCAATCTCCAAAGCTCCAGTCGGATGGATCGTTCCGGTCTGGCCTCCTTCACTCCGGGACCCTGAGTTGGCGAGCCGTGTCGCGGGGGAGGAGGGTCCTGCCGAGGAAGCACTGGTTGTCGCGGAGGTGGAAGTCCGCCACGGGCAACTCGCGACCCTCATGTGTCCAGGACGCTAAGACCGCGGCAGGCAAATTAAGGCCGCCAGGGCGACGCCGGAAAGCGATAAGAGGATTAAGGTGGGTGGCCTGCACGAAGCTTCCTGAACTGGGTCATTCGTGCACCTGCAAGCCTTTCGATCTCGAACAACGAACGCGCCATGATTCACTCTCTTTTTCTCGGAAAGTCACTGCTCCTGATTGGTGCCTCCTTGTTCATCACTCAGGAGAAAGCCGAGAAGCAGGCGGCTGCGGTTCCGGATCTGTTTCACTCGTCAAGCCTGGCGACGGTTGAAGCTGGCGGCGAGACTTTGGAGTACCGCGCCGCACTCAAGGACTACGCCATTCGTGATGAGGACGGTGAGGTCAGCGCGCATTTCTCTGCCTTTGAGTACATCGTCGCGACACCCGCCGGTACTTCCCGGCCTGTCACTTTCGCCTTCAATGGCGGGCCTGGTTCCTCCTCGATTTGGCTGCACATGGGGCTGCTCGGTCCCAGGCGGGTGGCGGTCCCCAGCGATGCGGCCAACGCTGGTGCACCTCCTTATCCTCTGGTTTCCAACCCTCACACCTTGTTGACTCACACGGACCTGGTGTTCGTTGACCCCGTCGGCACGGGTTTCAGCCGAGCTGTGGGCGAGTCAGAGAATGAAGACTTCTGGGGAGTGGAGGAAGATGTCGACTCGGTGGCTCGCTTCGTCCGTGAGTGGCTGACGCGCAACGCTCGCTGGAATTCGCCCAAGTACGTGCTCGGGGAGAGCTACGGCGGGGTTCGTGGAGCGCTCCTTTCTGAGGCTCTCAAGCAAGGCAACGCTTCGGTGGCGCTCAATGGCCTGATTTTTGTTTCACCGGCCTTCGACATTCAATTTGTGGATGGCCGTGAAGACGACTTGACCTACGTCACATCGCTACCGACCTATGCAGCCACCGCGCACTACCATGGAGCCCTCTCTGCGAGCGTGTTGGATCGAGACAACTGGCTGCAAGAAGTCCGGGACTTTGCGTCAGGGCCCTACTTGCAAGCGCTCTTCGCAGGACAGCACCTAGCTGCGGACGAACGCGCGAAGACTATAAAGGCTCTGAGCCGCTACACCGGACTCTCGGAGGTGTACTGGGACCGCGCCAATTTGCGTGTGTCCGCTTCTCGTTTTCGTCGAGAACTGTTGCGCGACAGCGGCCGAGTGGTGGGGCGCCTCGACACGCGCTATGACGGTAGCGAGACGGATGCTGTCGGTGAGTTCCCCGAGAGCGATCCGATGTTCAGTGGCATTGGTAGTGCTTACGTGGCGGGCTTCCAGGGTTACATCCGAGATGAGCTCGGCATCGACTTGCCCGACCGGCCGTACCAGTTCAGTGCCAACGGAGCGTTCATGAAATGGAACCGCTCGACCTCGGGTCAGACAGCCTTTGCAGGTTGGCTGGACACCGTTCCAGCGCTCGTTGGCTCCATGCGAGACAACCCGGCGCTGGAAGTTTTTTGCGCCAATGGTTGGTTCGACGTCGCGACGACGGTGCTGGCGGCGGAGTACAACCTATCGCGGCCCGGTATCGATGTGGAGCGCGTCACCATGCGCAACTACGAGGCGGGTCATATGATGTACGTGCATGAGCCGAGCCTAGTCGCTCTGGCGGAGGACATGCGCGCATTCTACAGCAAGGATTCCGGGCACTAGATGCCGAACCTGGTCTCGTGTGGCTCCATGTTCACCCGTAGTGGGGGTGCGGAGCCGGCGGCTTTTCTGGCCATCCCGCTGCATGCAGAGGTTGTCAGCGCCTTATGAACAGACTGGAAACGAAACGGAAAGGTGCAATCGTGCAAGATGGACCTCCGACTTTCCTGCCCCTCTCAATGATCCTTGTTCATGACACCGATTGAGCTCATCCCCCTGTTGCTAATCGTGGCTGGCGCACAGGACCCCGTTCCGAGTCCAGCGGCGCTACTCCAAGAGGTGCGTAGCCATCTGGTGGCCGACGAGTTCGAGTCAGCGCTGACGACTCTCACTCGCGTAGCCGAGATGGGACTGGTTTTTGACTTTCAGGAGTTGCCGAACGCGGAGCACTTGAGTGAGCTCGAAGCTTACGAGGGGCTGCTGCTGCGCCTCCGTCAGAATGCACAGCCCATCGTTCGGAGCGAGGTCGCCTTCCGCTTGCAAAGAAACGATCTGTTGATCGAAGGGATCGCCTTCCAGCCAACGACCGGCGCCTTCTTGCTCTCCAGCGTTCATCAGGGGCTGATCATTCGCCGAGCTGCCGACGGTAGCCTCTCGGACATCGTATCTCCGCCGCAGGACCCAGAGGAACGTGCCATTGAAGGTCCCTGGGGCTTCCAAGGCCTGTTGGTCGTTCCAGGTACCAATGAACTGCTCGCGGCGACCAGCGCGTTGGAGCAAGTGGCAGGCTTGACACCCGCCGAACACGGCGCGTCTGCGCTCATGCTTTATGACCTTGACGGGGGAGAGATCATCAATCAGTTTCTAGTGACCGACCCCGGTGCTGGGCGCTCGCTCGCTCTCGGTGATGTGGCTTGCCATCCTGCCAAGCGGATTTTCTACGCGAGTTGCAGTGATGGGCGCGTGGTGGAGATTGATGACTCGGCGGGGGGCGGCGTTCTTCGTCCTCTGGTTGCGGGGTATCGCTTTCGATCTCCCCAGGGGCTTGCTCCCACGCCAAGTGGGAAGTATCTGTACATCGCGGATTGGTCCAGGGGCTTGTTCCGAGTGGATCTCAGCCTGGAATCCGCGCAGCGCAGGGTAGAAGCCGTGCGGTCAGCCAGTACTGATTCCCTGTTTGGCATCGACGGACTCGTGGCCGACGGCAACACCTTGATCGCCATTCAGAACGCCTATCGTCCTCACAGGATCGTGCGCCTGCACTTGGATTCGACGGGGCTCGAAGTCGAGCGCGTAGAGGTGCTAGAAGCCAATCATCCTGAGCACGCAGAGCCGACACTCGGAACGATCGTGGGCCGTAACTTCTACTATGTCGCGAACAGTCAGTGGGAGTCCTTTGGCGCAGACGCGTCGCCCGAGATCCAGCGAGAGGTCCCAGTGATCCTGCGCTTGCCCCTTGGGGACTTGCCTGCCCCGCGCTGAATTCGTCGTTGCGTAGGTCGTTCAGATTCTTTGTAGGCAGCAAGTCTTGCTGCTCGAATCGAACCAGATCTGCACTTCACCAAGCTTGAGCGCTGCCTCCACTTCTTGAATCTTGATGGAAGAGTCCGTGAACTCCGTACCGTCACGGGTGACGAACTCCTCGATGAGATTGCGTAGGGTGCCGGGGGCCAGTGCCTCCGCAGGAATCAGAATGCCGGATTGCTCTTCCATGCGAAGAGCCTAGCAGAATCCCGTCAGTCTCTGCTCGAGACGGTGTTGACCATGATTCCCTGGCTGCGGCTCGCGAGGACCCATACCCGAACCCAGTCGAGATGCGGACCTGCGGCGTCTTCGAGGGCCGCGAGCCGTGTGAGTTCCCGATGCAACTCTTGTGGAGTCCATTTGCCCATGTCGCTCACCGTTCTGATGCCCACCTCTTGCAGCAAGTGACCGTGCCAGGCACCGATGCCTTTGAAGAGGAAGAGATTCACCTCGTCCAGGATTTCCCTGCGCTGATTGTCGCTCCAGGCCATCCGCATTTGGAGCTGAGTGCCACCGGGCTCGGCATCAAGTGCACGTCGCAGTTGCCGCGGCCAGCGGATGCCTTCTTGCTCTAGCGGTTCCACGAAGTCGGCGACGGAGGGCAAGCGGTGCAAACGTAGTCGGATGGAGCCGATGCTGATCGGCATCAATTCTAGAGTCACCACAATCCAGAAGACAGCTTGCAGGGGGAGTGTCTTCCAGTAGCGTCCCACGCTCACTCCGTGAACCGGTTTTGACGGAGCGGCCAAGTCCTCGGGATGTTCCCAGCCCACATTGCCGCATAGAAAGTAGGAGAGTAGGGAGAAAGCCGTGACGGCATCGAAGGCTAGGGCTGGAAATCCAAGGAAGCCAAGCACGGGCATTTCGAAGAGCTTGAGGTCTTCGAGGCCGCGAACGGTATAGATCCACTTCTGCGGTGCGACGAAGTTGAGGCTCTCCCAGACCAGGCCGGAGATCAAGCCAGCGAGGAACAAACGGGCCACAGCGCGACCATCCCCAGCTTCGAAGTCTCGCAGCAAGGATCGATTTCCTTTGCGGTAGTTCCACGGGTCGATGATGAACGTCAGGCTGCCCCAAACGAGTGGCGCCAGGTAGAACGGGAAGACCATAGCCAGCACTGCCATCGAGACGCCCAGCAATTGCAATGCTATGGGGAGCCAGGTCGGCAGTGTGCGTGTTCCGCTGCGTCGGGTCAGGATCCTTGCCGCGCCGAGCGCATCAAAGACCTCAAACATGCCGACGAACACGGTAGCGAAGGCAGCTGTCACAAAGACACCGGCCGTGACCAGGCTCAGGGGGCCATCCAACTCAAACGTTCCGATGTAGTACCAGTTGCGGAAGCGGAGGTTGAGTGCTTCGAAGAGAAACCAGAAGGTGACGGATGACGTGCTCAACAGTCCGAGCAAGTTGCGGCGAGTGGTGAGCAAGGAGGATCGTCTGCGCCAGACGCAGAAACCATCCAGTAACAGGATCCATGCCCACCACGCGTAGGCATAGAAAGCCTGGGAGATCCACACCACGTCTGTCCAGAGGCCCCAGACTCCCAGCGCCAGCAGGCTCAACCCTGTGAGAGCGAGCGCCGCTGCAGTGCGCGGGCCAGGTGGCGTCGGAGAGGGGGCATTCATCACCCCTAAAATCGGCAGAAGCGCGGAGGAACCTTCCCGGAATCTGGGCGGATTCCATCACATCTGGTGGCCCTCGGGGGTGCGCTGGTGTCGACATCTGCCATGTCAGTAGGACTTGGGGTTGCTCTCGGGGCCCCTTTGCGGCCAAACCTTGCAGATACTGGTATTGAGTGGAGATGCCTGGGAATACTCGCTTCTGTCGCCGCAGCGCAGGCAGGCACACTTCCTACTTTCTCGATCCTCCATCACATGCTGACAATCCTCCTCGGCTCTGCCCTCTCCTTCTTCCCCGCTAACACAGCCGGGGACACTCCCGCAACCGCGGCCTGGAAGGGGTTAATGGAGCACTACGCGACGGCTGACGCTCTCGAGCTTGATGCACGTTTCTTGATGGCCGGAGATGACTCTCCTTATCGCGTCGAGATGAAATTGGCGAAGGGCTTGCGCGGCAAGATCGCCATGACCCGCGGTGCAGAGCGGATTCTTTACGTGGGAAATGGCAAAGGGATGTACGTGTTGAACGAGGAGACAGAGACCTACCTCAAGCTGCCTGGGGGCTATGGCGAGGTCCCGGTGATAGGCTATCTACAGGCACTCAAGAACTGGGCGGGAGTGCCTGTGGCGCAACCGAGTGGCTTGACCTGGATAGAGCAGACTCCTCCGAATCCCTTGATGCAGGTCATCAAGGCCGAGTTTGCGGATCACACGGAGACACTGTGGATCGGTCCCGATTTTGGCCTGCTGGCCGCGTCTCTTGAAATCAAGATGGGTGATCTGGAGTTTGGTGGCAGCGTGACTTTCTCTCGAGCGGCCGCCATCAAGGGCATTGATCCCGAGTCCTTCTCCGGTCAGTTGCCCAAGTCCTACAGTGAGGTCTTCGGTTCGGGCGAATTGCTCCTGCCGGTCGGAATCGAGGTCCCGGATGTCACTTTGAGCTCCCTGGACGGTGAGGAATTTCAGCTCGATGACTTGCGAGGAAAAACGTTGTTGCTGAACTTCTGGTTCTATACATGAGCGGCTTGCCGTGTGGAGTTCCCCGAACTCCAGAGCCTCTGGTCAGAGGTTCACAAGAAACTGGGTGATGATGTCGTCTTTCTCTGCATCAACCGCGGGGACTCGAAAGAGGTCATCAGCAGGTACTGGGACAAGCACGGCTTCACAATGAAGCCTGTTCGCCAAGAAGGAAACACGGCTGCAGAAACACTCGGAGTTCTGGGCTACCCGACCATTTACGTCATCGGACCGGATGGCACGATTCGCTATGGAAGTGCCAAGTGGGACGCGAGCGCGGTCAGGAATGCTCTGCTGAACTGAAGGATGTGAGATCCAACAGAAGCGCGGGATTCAGCGCTTGCGCTTCTTGGTGGAATAACTCTCAAGGACCCACGCTCGCCAAGCATCATGAAAGGCAAAAGTGGTCATTCCGAATACGTCTTGAATGGTCTTGGCTAAGGCTGTCTTGGACTTGATGGCCTTGGAGAGAGGCCCGAGTTTGCCAGGATGAGCCTGCATCACATAGTCGATGAATGACCAGCCGAACATGTGTTCCTCTGGAGTCAGTTCAAGCGTGTGTTTCGCCGCCACGCGCACGAAGGGAAGGTCTCGTTCCTTGCCGACAGCAGTGCGCACGGCCTGCTCCCAGTGGCCGAACTTGAATTCGAGCATGGTGTCGCCTTCCAAGTAGCAGTAATGCCGCACGCCCCCGAATTTTCGGATTTCGTAGGCATGAGCGAGGCCACCATCCAACCAACCGCCCTTCAAGTTGCCTGGCCAGATCCCATCGAAGACGTTGGAGAGTAGGCAGTGCGCCACCTGGTGCACC
>JBLIMI010000170.1:0-7215 GCA_047638655.1 Minisyncoccia bacterium
TGGATGATGGAGTACCCGGGCGACGAGCTCGGGAACTTGGTTCTGCTCGAAGAGGTGACTGCCCACGCTTCCTCCGAAAGGGGAGGCGGGAATCCCGCCATTCATGTCACCGATGGCCGCATGGCCGGTGGCTGGCTCAGTGCTGTGGACGACCCGATCCCCAGCTTGACGCTCGAATTCAAGCGTGCCATACGAGCAGACCGGGTTGTCTTGAGCCATCGTAGGAGTCAAGAGCTCGGGCGGAACGAGTTCAATCGAGCCACTCGCGTCGAGCTGACGATCGGCTCGAAGAAGCCCATCATCTACGAGATGGATCCGAACCCAGAACATAAGACCGAGCTAGTGTTCCCGAAGGCTTTTCGCGTCAGCAAGATTCAGATCCGGATTCTTGAACGGGAGTCGGTCACCCAGCCCCTGGGAACGGTGGGTTTCGCGGAAGTCGAACTGCGCTTGGGCGACTACTAGCGAGCGAGTTCGGCTTCGGCCGCAATGTGCCCGAATGCGGCCCAGGGAGTCGCCTCCAGGACTTCGTTGAACAGAGCCTGGGCATCCCGTTCGTGGTCGTGGGCGAGGTTCCAGGCAGCGACGCCAAATCCCAAGGCGGCACTTTGCAGGCCATCCTTCCAGAGTAAATGAATCATGTCCGCCTCAACTAGGAGGCCCTTGTAGAAGAGCAACAGGTGGTGGTAATCGTGGTTCTCGATGATGTCCATTTCGATTCTAATTGGACCCAAGAGAGAGTTGGCGTCGTCCCGCCGGTCGAGACGCCAGAGCGTGAGCACTGTCCAGTAGGTGGTGGCCACAAGCATGTCGTCATTGACCTGGCTCAAGAAGAGACAGCGATCCCATGCGGCCAGTGCTTCCTGATAGTTGCCTGCAAGGTAGAGCGCAAGCCCGAGGTGGTACTCAATGTTGGAACGCGTGGTGGAACGCAGAATTCCGGCGGGGTTGGGTGCTCCATCGGGCTCATAGAGGTCCGGGAACTTGCGCGCCAGGGAAGAGGCGAGGCGTAGGTCCCGTACCGCATCATCGAGTCGTCTCAACGTAATGTAGCGATGACCACGATGCCTGAGGAGTTTGTAGCTTGAAGGGTGCACTTCCAAGGCTGCGCTGAAGACGCCGACCGCTTCCCGGTAGCGACCGAGGTACGCGAGTCGCCTGCCGTGCCAGATGGCCGCCATTTCGTCTTCGGGATGCGAGGCATGTTCAGCTTCGGCATCCGCCAGCTTGGCTTCCAGTGACTCCTGTATCTCTTCGGAGAACGCGGGGCGTAGGAGTGGTTGGTCCGAGAAGGATCGAGCCTCAACGCCCCCTTCGAACTCGGCCCCGGAGGGCATCGTTGAGCAGGAAGGGAAGAAACAGCAGAGGAGGAATAAGAAGGGAAGCTTCATCATGGTGCACCTTGGGTCGATGAACGCAGAATCCGCTACCTAGCCCCCGAGGTCAATCTCCTGACCCGGTGTCTTGGCGACATTAGGCAAAAGCGTCCCAATCGAGCAAAATCAGAGCATGGGCAATCTTGACGATTCCAGAATCGCGATCGACAACATCGACAGGCAGCTGATCGCGGCGCTTGCGGAACGCATGCGTCTCGTGAGCTCGATCGCTGCGATCAAGAACGAGAACTCGGACGTTCCCCTGCGTAACGAAGTCCGCGAGCGCGAAGTGCTCGAGCGCTGGAGCCAGGAAGGTGCGCAATACGGACTCTCACCTTACTTTCTAGGGAGAATCCTGCGTGAGGTTTTGAACTACTCCCGGCGCGACCAAGAGAGCGTGATTGGTGGAGAAGCACCTCCTCAGGACACGCGCAGCGTACGCGTCGCCTTTCAGGGAGCCCCGAGTTCGTACAGCGACCTGGCGATTGAAAAGCTCTTCATCTCCAGGCCAACTCCAGTTCGTGAACGAATCGGGCTGCACAGTTTCTCTGCAGCACTCGATGCGTTGGAAGCGGGGGACGCTGACTACGCCTTGTTGCCCATCGAGAACACGATTGCAGGATCCATCAATGGTGTTTACCGCTTGCTCGGCGAACGCACCGTGCATGTTGTGGATGAAGAGTATTGGCTAGTTGAGCACGTTCTCGCGGGCTTGCCTGGCACCACGGTTGAGGATCTCGAAGTCATTCGCTCGCACCCGGTGGCGTTGCAGCAATGCGAGACCTTCCTCGAGCAGCTGGTGGGTTGCAGAGCAGAGAGCTACTACGACACAGCGGCTTCGGCGCGCTCGGTGGTGGAATCTGGCGACCGCGCTCAAGGGTCGATTTGCTCCGAGCAGGCGGCCTTGCGCGCGGGGCTAAGCATTCTGCAACGCGGAATCGCGGACCGTGCACACAACACAACGCGTTTCTTGCTCCTTGGAATGGAGCCTGAAACCGTGGACTCTCGCATTCGTGCCAAGACCTCGTTGGTCTTTACCGCGAATCATCGGCGGGGTGCGTTGGCCGCATGCTTGCAGCGTTTTGCCGAGGAGGGGATCAACCTCTGCAAGCTCGAGAGTCGACCCCAGTCGGACAGCCCTTGGGAGTACCTCTTCTACCTTGATGTGGAAGGGAACGTTGAGGATGCGCACCTGCAAGGCGCTCTCAAGCAGCTTGAAGACGAAACCAATCATCTGCGTGTCATGGGTTGTTACCCCGACCGGCGTCCCGAAAATGACTGATTGAGAGGAATCTAGGGGCACAACCCCTTCAGTCGCGGCGGCCGGACGTTCGATGCCAGATTGGCGAAATGGTTCGCCCCGAGCCTCTCTCGTCCATGAAAGTTCCCCGCTGGACCGTCTACCCCGCAATTGCAACGATCGTGACTCTTGTCGTGACCGCTGTTCCGGAAGGGGTGCAAACGCCTGCTAACGCAGGTGCAGCCATGCGAGCAAGGCAGGCCGTTGCAGCACAAGCTTCTCGCGCCGCAGTAGAAGCAGCCAGCACGGACGAGCCAAAGGCTGAGCAGCAAGAGGCTGGCAACTAGCCAGAACAACGAAGAGCACTATGAGAATTCCGCGCTGGACGACTTACCCCGCAATTGCCCTGATCCTGATGATGGTTGTTGTCGCTTTGCCCAAGAAGGATCGTGGGCATGGTGCAGCCAGCATGAAGCGGGGCGAGATGTTCGATACGAATCAAGCTCAGGGCAACACTCTGGATCTGGATTCCTGGATGGCCGCGTCTACGCACATCACGACGAGTGGCAGTCAGGAGTGTCAAGAGGCCCCAGGCTGGGGCGACGATGCGTACATGACTCGAAATCGAAACTTGCCTGAAGTCTCTTTGCGATTCGGACCGACTGCGGCGGATCAGGCGCGGGCGCTTCAGATCATGGGGCTGCGTCTTGTTTCGACAGAGGGCGTGACGCTTTCCGGCAACTAGAAGACGGCTAGAGAGTGCTCAAGTACTCCACCAGGTCGCGCATACTTCTGGGAGTCAGAAACTGATCGATACCTTCCGGCATGGCGGACAAATCAGGACGTTGCTCGGAAATTTCAGCTCGCGTCACCGAGATGATCTCACCACTCGATTGCAACACCTGAATGCTGGCCACGGTCTCGCTAATGATGCGCCCCGCGACGATGGTGTCGTTGCTCAGTATCAGGAGCACCGCCTCAAAGCCCGGTGCGATCCTTTCGTTGGGAAGTACGATCGACTCGACCAACTGATCCCGTGAGAGGCGTGTTCCGATTCCCATCAAATCTGGCCCAACGCCTTTGGAGGCCTGATCGCCAGAGAGATGGCAGCGGGTGCAAGTGAGGGCAACATCCTCCTGGAAGATGCGGCGGCCTTTTTCGGCATTACCACCGAAGAGCGAGTCCCGCCACTTGGCCATGACCGGCTCCAGCGCTCGGCGGCTTTTGCGAAGTTGGTCCACCTTGAGGCGAGTGACATTCGAGTCTCGCTCGTACATGGCAGTGACCAGGTCGAGGTGCAATTCCACAGGAAGCAGTCGTCCGGCCATTTTTTGGTATTCGAGTAGCAGGATGCTATCGGCCATCGGGCTCGCCGCTTTGCTCAGGGCGGCATAGACCGCACGCCGTTCGATCAACCCGCCATTGGCAAGTACCGCCTGGAAGAGGGGCAGGGCTTGGTCGAATCCAAGGCGAGGCAGAGCTTGCAATGCTGCAGCCCGCAATTCTGCGTCGGGATCAGCCAGGCAGCTTTGTAACAAGCCATTGAGATCGCTGGCGTCGCTCTCTTCTAGCCATTGGAGCGCGGTCACCCTCGTGCTGCCCTTTCGGTTTCGATCGAGGACAATCTTCAGGACGATCTCGTTTAGCCGACCGAAGGGAAAGTTGGCCGCCGCGTGAATCCAGGCGACAAGCACGGAGTCAGGGGCCTCTTGTGCTTTTGTCGTCAACTCCTCCAGCAATTGCGGGACGAGGCCAGCCTCACGTGCGCCCAACGGTTCCCAGTTGCTCAGAACGTAGTCGCGATCGGCGGGCGTTTTCCACTGCCCCAACATTTGCATGGCGTCTGCTCGTAGCCGTTCGGGGCGCTCCGGGTTACCTACAAAAAGTGCGATGCGTGCAGCGGTCTGCGAACCTCCCAGACGCAAGTTGGCGTTGAGTGCCCGTCGCAACAGGGCGGGATCCGAAATGGCATCCTGGTTGAGCAGGTCTGCCAGGGCGGGGAAACCGGATTCAATCGGAACGTCACAGATGGCACGCGCCGCCTCAAGAACTACCAATCCCGACTCGTCGCCGAGGAAACTCTCGGGGGAGTTCTTTTGTTGGCGCAAAGCGACCACGCCGGCGAGGCGTACGGCAAGCGAGCTGTGGTCGGCGAGCTTTGCTAGCTCATCCGGAGAGGCGGACTGGGACAGTCCGAAGCTGGCGGCATGACGCAAGACAGTGTCTGTTTCGCTGTTGGTGGCGGCCAACTTGATCAATCCCTCGATCGCTCGTTTGTCTCCGAGGCGAGCGCAGGCTAGCGCGGCAGACTTGCGCACCGCAGCGTTCTCATCCTCCAGGGCAGCGATCAGCGCGCCGATCGCTGGAGCGTAGCGGTGATCTCCGAGTACGCGTGCTGTTTGAGCCCGCACCATGGGGTCCGCATCACGCAGGAAAGGGTGCAGGTAATCCAGCAGGCTGGTTTCGACTCTAGCGGCCATGCCTAGGCCCCAAATGGCGTGCAAGCTGGCGAGGGGGTCCTGTGAATTTTTTAGAACACGTTGGAATCGCTCCCAACCGTCACTGCCTCGCTCTACCAACTCGAATTGGGCAAGGCGGCGTACGCGCATGTCCACGTGCTTCAAGAGGACTTCAAGTTGGTCGTTGTCCGTCTCGCGCATGCCGGTAGCGATCAACTTCTCCACCGAGCGAGTCAGTTCCGAGGCACGTTCCTCGGGAAGAAAAGCGCGGTACAAGCGGCCCTTACCTGTCATGCCCCAACCTTCCACCCAGTCGGAGAAGTAGATGGCTCCATCGGGACCGAAATCCACATCCGTCACCAAAGTCTTCCAGATGAACTGACGCTGATTGACGAGTTCGAAGGAGGCGCCCCGTGGCTCGAGTTGGAAGGCGTGGATCCCACTGTAGTTCGCCGCGCCGCGGAAATCACAGAGCAGGAAAGTGCCGTCAAAGTCAGTTCCCATCCCGGTGCCCGGGTAGTAGGCGAGACCCGACGGACCGTTGGAGATGTTCGTGATCGGGGGCAGGACGTAAGCGGCCTGGCCCTCGAAGTGAGGTTTCCAGAGCAACTCATCGTTCCATGGGCCACGGGACACGGGCTCCGAAATCCATTGATAAGAGGAACGCCAACCGGAATCGGCGCCTTCGACGATTTGCACCCAGCGTGCTTGGTCGCCTCCATCGGAGTTGTTGTCGCCGGTGAACAGGTTTCCGAACTTGTCGAACGCTAACTCTTGGGGGTTGCGCAGCCCCGTGTGGTAGACCTCAAGCTCCGAGCCATCCAACCGGCAGCGCAATACTGCACCCGTGTCTGGATGCGCAATCGTTCCGTCCTCGGTCTCCACGTGAAAGCCGCGGTCACCGCTCGAGAAGTAGAGCCAGCCATCGGGTCCAATTTGCAGCCCGTGCAAGTCGTGGCCGAGTAGCGTTACGCGAACGCCATAGCCGGACGAAAGGCTTGTGCGCTGATCGGCGACATCATCTCCGTCCGTGTCCTCCAGCTTCCAGAGATGCGGGATGCAGGTGTAGTAGACCGCACCATCGTGCTCGAGGATGCCCGCGGCGATTCCGACCGAGGGCTCTTTGAAACCATCGGCGTAGGTTGTGGACTTGTCGATGATTCCGTCGCCATCGGTGTCGCGCAGCAACTTGACGCGTTCGTGCTCCGTGCAATAGTCCTCTTCAAAGGAGTCACCGGACCAACGCCTGAACATGGCGACTCGATCTTCGACCGTGTCGCAGGCCATGTCTTGCTCGAGCCTCGCGACGTGGCTACGCATGTCGGTCACACCGCGGTGCAGCCTAAAAGTCTCTGCAACGTAGAAGGAACCATCGGCTGCTGGCCAGAAACAGACGGGATTGGCGAGGTGAGGCTCGGCAGCGATTAGCTCGCACTGAATGCCAGGCGGGAGTTCCATGAGCGCCATGGCTTCCCGGCCCTCATTGGAAGCTTCGGCGACCTCGGGGGTGTATTGGCCCGCTTGCGGGGGTTGGCCCTCACCGCTGGCTTGGGAAAAAATGAGGGTACAAGCCGCAAGAGAGAATATGAACATCGTGTTGATCTTAGCTGAGAGCTTTGCGGACGCGCAGGAGAAGGTCGTGGGTGAGTTGGATCCCCTGATTCTCGTTGTGCTTGCTGCCCTCGTACTCAATGCCCACGTGGCCTCGGTACCCCGCGTCGCGCACGATCAGGAGCATCTTCATGTAGTCCGTGTAGAGTTCGTTTCCATCGCCATCGAACTCATGGCTCTTGGCGCTGACGGCCTTGGCGTAGGGCATCAAGTCTCGGACGCCCTGGTAGCGGTCGTACCAAGTGTCGGGCCCCGTCTTGAAGTTGCCGAAGTCAGGCAGGGTCCCCACTTGCGGGTTACCAGCCATTTGCATGACGCCGCTGAGCCACTTGCCGTCGGAGGAGCGGCCACCGTGGTTCTCCACAATGACGTTGATCTTGTAACTCGCAGCGTAGGCCGCGAGTTGAACCAGAGAATCCGCGGCGCGCTTTTGCATCTCAGCGGAATCCCCTCCACCAGCCGCATTGACACGAATGGAATGGCATCCAAGGTAGCTGGCGGCAACGACCCACTTGTGGTGGTTCTCGAT
>JBLIMI010000171.1:0-7203 GCA_047638655.1 Minisyncoccia bacterium
GGCAAGCCCGCATAGTGATCTCGTTGGCTTTGCAGCAACTGGATCATGATCTGCACCTCGCTAGCCTCCGGGGGGCGGCCGGTGCACAGCAGGAAGCCCAGGTCGATGCGGGCTTTGTCCGTGGCGCCGCCTTCGGTCAAGAGCCGTCCAGCGAGCGCTACGGCGGTCTCCACAAAAGCCGGGTCGTTCAGGAGTGCCAAGGCCTGCAGGGGCGTGTTCGAGCCCGGGCGCCTAACGCAAGCCAGTTCGCGGCTCGTGGCGCCGAAAGCCATGAAGGCGGGGTAGGGGGCCGTGCGCCTCCAAAAGGTGTAGAGCCCGCGTCGGTAGCGGTCCTCGTCCGTGGCGGTGACCCAGCGATCGTTGCTGTAGGCCATCTTCCAGACGCCGTCAGGTTGGGGCGGGAACACGCTGGGTCCTCCGATGGTGTCGGTCAGTAACCCGCTGGCGACCAAGGCGATGTCGCGCACCATCTCCGCCTCCACTCGGTAGCGTGAACCCCGGGCCAGCCAACGGTTCTGCGGATCTTTGTCTCGCAGTTCGGGACTTGCGAGCGACCGTTGCCGGTACGTGGCCGAGAGCACGAACTGGCGCAGCAAACTCTTTGTGGACCAGTCCTCTCGCTGGAACGAGAGCGCCAACCAATCGAGCAGTTGCGGGTGGCTGGGTGCTTCGCCCTGTGTGCCGAAGTCTTCCGTGGTGGTCACGAGGCCCAGGCCAAAGACTTGATCCCAGAGACGATTGACTGTGACCCGGGCGGTGAGCGGGTTGTCGGGACTGACGAGCCAGCGCGCGAGGGACAGGCGATTGGCCTCTGCGTCCAAAGGCTGTTGCGGCAAGACCATCGGGACACCCGCTTCAACCACGACACCCGGCGACAGAAATGAACCCCGTTCGAGAATTCGTGTTTCCCTAGGAGACTCCAACTCCTGCATGACCAGAGTGCTGGGGAGCTTGGGGCGCATGTCGAGTCGGAGCTTTTGTGCACGCGCCTTTTCCAGGCTGGGCGTGGACTCGAGAAACCACAAGCGTAGTGCTACGCGCTCTTCCTCAGTGATCTGCGGGGTGCGCACCAGCAGTCGTTCCATGTCAGCCCGAATGGGCTTCAGACCTGTTCCTTTCTCGCCCGAGGCGCTGAAGCGCACATGCCCGATCAGATGAGACCCCCCGTAGAGTTGCGCCAAGCGCACCCGCAGGCGCGCACCGGACTTGGCAACGAGCGGAGCCTCTAGCTCGAGGACCAGTTGGTGGGCGACATTCACGTCGCCGCCAATGGCCCAGCCTGTGCTGGGGTTTCCATCGACGGAGCCTTGCGCGGGCCAGTTGGGGGAGCCGGTTTGGTGGTAATCCGCGCGGGCGACTTGGACGGCAAGTGGTTGGGGATCCTGCGCGTCCGTCAGGAGTTCGAGTTCCACTTCGCTAAGAACGAAGTTCTGGTGCTGGCTGCGAGCAGAACCCCCATTGGGCAGGCTCTGATGTGGCAGGACATCGATCCGCAATCGATGCAGTTCTTGCGCTTCCAGCTCAAAGGTGAATTCGTACGTGTCCGAAGGGGGGAGATCGCCCAGGGCCAGGATGGATCCTTCGTTCAGAAGTGCGAGAGTCGCGCCCTCTTGGGAAGTGTAGCTCGTGGGCCGCAGCAAGGACCAATCCTCCCTTTGAGAGCGGTAATTGGCCTCGAGGGCTTGCAGCTCCTGCTCCAACTCCGGGGTCCACCCGCTGAGTTGTTGCTGCACCTTGGCGAGTTGCAGCAAAGAGCGTTCTTCTGCCTGCGCTTGCTGCTTGGTGGGTGCTGAAATCTTGGGGCCATCCCCTGGACCGGTATCCGTGCTGGAGTTGAAGTACGCAAAGAGCCGGTAGTAGTCCCGGTGGCTGAATGGGTCGTACTTGTGCGTGTGGCAACGGGCGCAAGCCAGCGTGCTTCCAAGCCAAACAGAGGCCGTGGTATTGACCCGATCCACAACAGCCTCGACTCGGTACTCCTCCGCGTCAACGCCGCCTTCCGCGTTGATCATCGTATTGCGGTGGAAGCCCGTCGCCGTGCGTTGCTCAAGCGTAGCGTCAGGCAGTAGATCGCCCGCGAGTTGCTCGATGGTGAAGCGATCGAAACCCAGGTCGTCATTGAAGGCCTGGATGACCCAGTCGCGATAACGCCACATGGTCCGCCGTGAGTCTTTTTCGTAACCGTTGGTGTCGGCGTAGCGCGCCAGGTCAAGCCAAGCCCGGGCTTGACGTTCGCCATAGTGGGGGGAGGCGAGCAAACGCTCCACCAGATCCTCGTAGGCCAGGGGAGAGTCGTCTTGTCCGAAGCGCTGAATTTGCTCCGGGGTCGGTGGCAGGCCCGTCAAGTCCAGGCAAAGGCGTCGCAAGAGCGTGCTCTTCTTTGCCTCCGGCGAGGGTTGCAAGCCCTCGGCTTGCATGCGCTGCAAAACGAAGAGGTCAATTTCGTTGCGAGCCCAATCGGCTCCCTGGGGTTGGGGTACCAACGGTTCGCGGGGAGCGATGTAGGACCAGTGTTCGGAGAATAGCTCGCCGCTTGCATTGTCGTCGGTCCAAGGTGCGCCCTCGTTGATCCAGCGTTCGATCAGGCCCAACTGTTCGGCACTAAGGGGGTCACCCGAAGGAGGCATGCGCTCGTCTTCGTCATCCTCGTTCACCATTTGGAATAGCAAGGACTCAGCGGCGTTGCCGGGAAGGATTACCGCACGGGCCCCAAAGTCACTTCCCGCTATGGCGGCCGTTCTTGAATCGAGCCGTAAGCCAGCTTTCTGCTTCTTCTCTCCGTGACACTTCAGGCAACGAGCCTCGAAGATGGGCTGAATGTCGCGCCCGAAGTCGACTGCATCAACATCCTGTTTGAGAGGGCTCGCGTGCAACAAGGCCGCGGCAAAGAGCAACAGCGGCAAACCCAGGGATGATGCAAGTCTCATGGCCTCCCACCATAACGGACTCGCGGCTTCCAGGGGAGGCCGTTCCTACTTCGCAAACTGGCTCATCCACATGTAGAAGATCGGCACGTAGTCGATTGGGTGGTTGTTGCCGCTGGGATAAGCGTGGTCGAGCCCAGGAAGAACGCGAAAGCGGTACTCGGTGGGCCCCGGACCGGGCAACAGCGCGTTGTTCCAGAGCAACTGGGTAAAGTTCTGTTGTTCCACGGCGACGAATGATCCGGGGTCCATGCCAATGGCCGCTGCCATGGTCGTCAAGGGGACCCACATACAAGGCGTGGCCATGATGTCTGCCACAAGGCGCGGCAAGGAATCCCCGGGGTTGAGATCCCCCTGGTCGATGCAATTCGCCAGCTTGTTCGCATCCTGGTTGCCGACGACTTCGAAGTGGGGGCGGAAGGTTGCGCCGTCCGCAGGGAATTGGTCGGAGGGTGAAGCGGCATGGACTCCCATTCCTCCGCCCGATGTTGTGGCGGCAAAAAGGTCAGGCATGTCCACGCGAATCCGGGTCTTGACGAAGGCCCCGCCATTGGAGAAACCGCTGGCGTAAACACGATCGCAGTCGATGCTCAGGTGCGAGGCCACACTGTTGTGCAGTTCCCGAAGGAATAGTTCATCGTCCGCCAGGGGCAGCTCGGAGGTGTCGACGGCCAGGGCAGTTCCAGCAGTTTCCCACTTGGTCTTGGTGGTTCCATCCTGCAAGAGATAAGGCAAGGCCTCGGGGTAGACGAGGATGAAGCCGAGAGCTTCCGCGGCCTGGCTCCAGCTCGTGTTGTTCTGGATGTTGTTCGCCGTTTGACCGCTCCCGTGAAGCATGTACACGGCCGGGTAGGGGCCGTTCTGAACCTGGTAGCTACTTGGCACGAAGATGAGGAAGCGTCGTGTGTCTGGATCGCCCGTGGTGACCAGAGTGTTGTTTTGGTGCGCCCCGATGACGAAGGTCATGGGGTGATTCGCGCCAGACAAGACACACGGGCTGTTCGCCGGAATAGAGATGCGATTGCCCTGTTGCCCGGCCACCACTTGCGGGGAAGCGTGCAACGGATTCGCCAGGGCGAGTAGCGTGCAGGTTAGTGACCGGAGCAAGAACATAAAGCGTGAAGGGTGGTGGGTTTCGAATCAGGGTACGGCCAGGCGCAACTTACCGGTGGTCTCGATGAACACCGGATCTTCACGGATGATCTCGCTACCTCGGATGACCGTCAGGGTGTATTCGCCCGCATGCACCTGGTAAGTCGGTGATGCCCCGTCCTTTAGGTCCCAGGTCAAGACGAACATGCGAGTGCCCTTGGCTTGCACCCAGAGGCTGACCAGGGAACTGTCCTCGCGCATCAACGCTGCACTGCAGCCCGTGGGGTCCTCTCCGGAAGGAACAAAACGGAAGTCCGCCAGGCCTTGAAGCTCGAACTTCAAGGGGCCTGTTCCCATGCTGTCGAGTTGTTCCTGAGTGACTCCGCTGGTCGTATCAAGGATCCCTGGACCCGAGAATTGGATCCAGGTTTCTGAGAGGGGTAGCGTGTCGAGGTGGAAACGCCCCGCCTCGTCGGTAGTGGCGAGTGCCTTGCGAATGAGTCGCCCGCCGATACCGTAGGTGACTTGAAGTTTGACTCCAACCTCCAGGCCAACCAGCGGAGTTCCGCGCTCGTCGACGCAGATGACATCCACATCGAAGAGCAGGGCGTTGGTCGGGAAGTGCAGGTCGATTTCGTCCCCGTCGGGCCGTGCCTTGCCACGGATGCAGGCGTAGCTCTCGGCATCGAAGGCAGTCACCATGTACTCCCGATCCGTCAAACCACGCAGTACGAAGCGTCCGTCCTTGTCCGTGCGCGCCAACTCAAGAGTGGAGTTCGCCTGGACTTCACTGGCGATGAATTCGGCGAAGACACCCTCTGCTAATGGTGTGCCTCTCTCGATCGTGACAGAAATTCCGCGCGCAGGTGTCCCTTCGGGACCGAAGACGCGGCCTCGAATTTCATGCTTTGAATCGGGCAGGTCGATTCGCATTGGGTCGGGGGAGCCTAGCGCTTCCCAGGCAGAGTGACCAAAGCGCTCCAGCACGAAGGGGGACTTGCCTGGATGAACAGCGACAAGATTGACGTCGCGACGAGTCCACGGAAGACTGGCCTCGCCGCTTTCATCGCTACGCGTCGTGTGCCTGCCGAACCTCACGAGCACCTGGGGTAATGCAGCGCCGTCCTCGTCGAAGACCGCAACGCGAAATCCCTCCGAGGGACCATGGTGTGCACTCAGGGTGACCGTCAGGTTCTCTTGGCTCGTATCAGGGCAGGGCAAACTATGACGTTGAAACCCCTGTCGGTAGAAGTGCAATTTCAACTGTCCGCTTCCCGGGCTGCTCGCCAGGGAAAACGTGCCGTCTTCGAGGGTCATGGTCTTGGGCATGGCGGCCGGGCGGACGCTGCTTAGGACTCGAGGAAAGCTCGACAGACTCCACCACTCGAAGTAGACGCCCACTTCTGCGAGCGGGGAGCCATCTTCGCGTTCGACTCGTCCCGACAACTGAATTTCGGGAGCCGCAATCACAAACAACTCTGCGTCCGCCTGACTCGCGTTTCCAACTTCCGTGGAGTAGAGCGTGAAGTAGCCCTCGCCGCACGTGATTTCATGCGGGGTGCTCGGACAGTCGAAGCGCAATTCCCCGGCCCGGTTGCTGACGCCGACTTCAGTGGCCTGCCCGCCCGTCTCCATGGGCCGCGACACGAGAGGCACTCCCTCCAGTGCTTTGCCGGTTGGGTCGAAGACCGTGACCGTGACCGTGACCATTGGCATTCGCGGCGCCACTTGCGTGGTTTCAGGAGAGACCTGTTGTTGAGCAAGTTGCCTCTGCTTCGGTTGCAGGACTTGTGGGGTGGGATCGGCCTCAGCAGGGCTCTCTTCCACCACGGCCATGGTCAGGTTCTCTTCGTCCGGAGCGGATGCGCCGAGGCGTGTGCTCACGAAGAGAGTGGCGAGGGCAAGTGCGCAGGCCGCGAGTAGTTTTGCTTGGGTGGTCATGAGTAGTCCTCCGGTGTTCAGCATGGAACCCGCGGCCGTTGTCACGGCGCCGCTGGCTTCAGGCTTGAGAAGTGGGAGAACCGCGAGTCGCCAATCGACCCCATGTTGGACTTCTAAGTGTCCCCGCAAACGATCAAGACCCCTTTGCACACGGCTACGCACCGTCGACTCGGGCACTTCGGCGCGCCGTGCAATGTCTGTCAAGGAGAGGTCTTCGTAGTAACGCCAGAGCAAGGTGGAGCGATAAGGCTCCTCCATCTGGGCCACTGCTTGCGCGATCAATTGCTGCTCTTCGATGCATGCGACCAAGTGCTCGGGCGCGGGAAGAGACTCGTTGGGAGCGTAGACCTCTTCCCGATCACTCCGGTGCTGCTCACTGATCAAGCGCTTCCAGGCGAATCGGCGGACGACTCTCGCCAACCAAGCTTGCAAGTTTTCGGCATGCGGTGGGGGGGTGGCCAGGGCCGCCGTCCAGGTCTCCTGAAGCACGTCATCCGCAAGTTGCTCGCCCACAATGGCCGAGGCCAAGCGGCGTAGCCACTGTCGGTGGTGCAGGAGTTGTTCGACGTTGATTTCTGACATGGGTGTGGTTCTCACCCTCTCCAATCGAGCGTGACCACTTCTGTCTCACCAAACTAGCCAAAATCGGAGATCCATGGGGATTCCCAGCACGCTCACTCGGTCGCAGCAAGTCCTGCGCTGTCCCCCCACCTATTGAGCAGCGCTCGCATGCGGGGCGCGCGATCTCCAGTCGGGTCGAGCGACCCGCCCGGCATCAGGTATTCGGCTTCCTGGGCGTGATGCTCCCGTGCCCAGGCCTTGAATTCGTCCCCGCGGTCGCTGCGGGGCTCTTTGGGCGGCAGGCCTGGAACGCTGGAAACCATCATTCCGGCGATCTTTCCCGAGGGATCGAAGTAGTAGGTGGCACGCCAGACTCCGCCACCACGTTCGGTGAGTTCGAAGTATTCGTTGGTCTCGTACATGTCAGCCCACACCTCGTCGCCTTCGACCTGCCATGCCGTCGTTCGGTTGGGGATGCCTCGGAAGTACTCATCCCACGCTTTCTAGCGACCGCCGCCGAGTGTCCAGGGACCGCCTTTGCCTTCCTTTCCGTCGTACCAGATGCGGGGATCGCTCACCTGAAGTTGGCGACACTCATCCAGCTTTCTTCGCACTCCGGAACTCTTCTACCCGCTGGGCATGGGTGGGCTCTGGCGTGGTTGAGCAACTGGAGTCAAGGAAGAGC
>JBLIMI010000172.1:0-7172 GCA_047638655.1 Minisyncoccia bacterium
CGAACATCTACCGGCACCAGTTCATCCACTGACTTGCCGATCAACTCTTTCCGTTCGTAGCCGAACAACTCCACCGCCAAGTCGTTCGCCAAAACAACCTCACCAAGCGGGTCCACCAACAGAAAGCCAGAGGGGATGCACATCATCCCCCGTTCGATATCTTGAATTGTCGTGCTCGGAAGTATCTGGGTCATGTTCAACACCGTCCTTGCTTGCACATTAGGGGCAGGACTGTGGCTTGCCAATCGGGCGTGTACGCCTATCTATATCGAGACATTCAGAGTGTCTTGATACTGATACTACGGGCAGTACGTCACCATCAATCCATCGGTCAGATTGAATCCATTGACCCCGCCTAACGGGTCGCGGTACCAGAGCTGGAAGTTGTAGGTACCGCCAGCGACGATTATCCCAGGCCCTGAATTGGAGGGTGCAGAATTGACGTCAACGCTCTGAGCTGCCTGTCCAGCGCCGTCCGTCAAGAGCACCGCGAGGCGAGTCAGGCTTCCGCCGACGCAACGCACGCCTTCCCCGAAGGGCGTCGCGATTTGGTTGGGTCCATAATAGAAGAGTCCGGGTTTGTTCGCAGGAGCCCCTGAAGCTGTGAGAGCAAAGGAATTGGTGCTCACGTTTGGACTCCCCAACCAACCGATGGTCGCGCCTGCGCCCACGGAATTCATCGAGGTCGCGCAATAGACCACTGGAGAAACACAGGGCACGATGCTCAAGTCACTGGTGCTCATCCCTATGTAGTCCGTACCCACGTTGTCCATGATGACGCGCACGCGAACGGTGCTCGCAACGCTGTCCGGGACCACCCAGTTGTAAACGTGGTTGGCCCCCGAAGTGCCGTCACCCGTGGGCAGGTCCGTCACAATCTCCAACCAAGGCCCCATGGGCCCGGTGACCGAATACTCGAGATCCCAATTCAGCTGGGGGTGCTGAATCGTGATGACCCACTCGATCGGTGCCGTCTCCCCAACGGTGAGCACTTCACCTCCCGTCGGGTTGAGCAGAGTGATGTGCCCGGAAGCCGAGCTTGCGAGCAGGCCAGAGACGCACAGCAAGCGAACCGGAGTCAGGACATTCTGGCGGAGTCGGCGTAGCATGAGCGCTTCAGTGGAACGGAGGTCGGGGACGTAAATCTCCTGCGAGGATACACCGATTCCATGAGTTGCGACGGTGTCCCTTCGTGCTCCAACTCTCCTGTGTCCGTCACGGGCCCCCAGGAGCGAAATTGAGCCACGCCGTGATCCTTTCGTGATCTCTTCCCGAGGCGCGTACCGGCTTGGCAGGTCTCAGGCGTCGTCCAATTCTCCCCGCAAAGTGTGGTTCCCGAAACGATCGATCGAGACTACCTCTTCTAGATTCAGCAAACCCATGCGTCCTTGAGCAGGTTTGATGCCCTTGCCGACGGTCACAATCATGAGCGGCGGATGGTCCTCGGGCAGTCCAACAATGTCCGCCACTTTGCCCGGGTCGTAACCGATCATCGGACAAGAGTCATAACCCATGTCTTTGGCCGTCAACATCATGTTCTGTGCCGCGAGGCTGATCGACCGAGTCGCTTCGTCACGCTCGAGTTGCTCTTTCCCTTGGTAGAAACCAGGGATCATCCCGGTGAACATTTTCTGAATGTCCTCCGGTGCATTGCGCAGGGTGCGTTCAAAGTTCATGTACCCCTTGAGATTGCCTGCGAGCACGATAGTCGCCGAAGCATCCTTCAGTTGTGACTGGTTCCACCCTGCCGCGCAGATTTGCGCCTGCACATCTTTGTCCGTCACGACAACGAAGTGCCAGTTCTGCATATTGAAGGACGTCGGTGCGAGGAGCGTGTGGCTCATCAAATGCTTGAGCTCGTCCTCTGTCAGTCGGTGTTCGGGGTCGTAATGCTTGACGGAGCGCCGCGCGCGAATGGCTTCGGTGAGATTCATGCCGGGGAGCTTAGCGTTCATGAGCTTGAACGTGCCTCTCCAGTTCAGGGGGTTAGCCGCCTCGCGGTGGCTGCTGGCTCAGGGGACCTTCAGAAAACGGTCCGCCGGGGCCCCGGCCCCGGGGGACGAACTAAAAGCCCCATGAAGACCCCGCCCCCCCCAAAAAAGTGGACCCAAATGATGCCTAGACCGGTAACTGGGAGGAGATTGCTTCGATTCACGCACTGCGGCCTTGCTGAATCGGAGCAACATGCGATCATCCTTTTTGCAACATCCTTAAAACCCCCCGTGTGACGCCACCCCGCACGTCATTCCAGCGCCCCGGGGGGAGTATTGCAGACACCAAGATTCCGCACCTGGGTAGACCACGACCATGCACCAAAACTTTAAGACTCTCGCACTGTCACTGATCATCGGGAGCAGCATCGGCTCCGGATTGGCCACCGCACAAAACAATCCCGCGGGAAGCATGATGGTCTTCTCCGAGTTCGATAACCGTGCGGGTGTGGCCAACGTGATCACCGTCACCAACACAAGTTCATCCGAGAGCATCAAGGTGGAGTTCGTTTACATCGGAAGGGTCATCAACGGCGACGTGGAAATTCCCTGTGCAGAATTTAATCGCACGGAGACTCTCACCCCCAACGACACATTCACCTTCCTGACAAAGGCCCACAACCCGGCTCTTGAGCAGGGCTACGTGTACGCCTTTGCCAAAGACGTCGACACCAACGAGCCGATTGCTTTTGATCATCTCGTCGGCAGCATGATCAAAGTCGACTCGATCTATGTCCTCGACTATGGAGTCAACGCCGTCGTGTTTCAGGCCTCGCAAAACTTGGCCCACGGCGCACTGACGGATGTGGACGGCGACGGGCTGCGTGACATGAATGGAGAGGAATACTCCATGGTCGCCGACAAGGTCGTGATCCCCCGCTTCTTCGGTCAGGCCTTCTTGCACGTCTCAAACCTGCACCTGATCGGTCTGACCGGCGGAACAAAGTTCGACACCACCCTCGACTTCCAAATCTACAACGACAACGAGGAAGTTTTCTCCGCTGAGTACACTTTCAATTGCTGGGACAAAGTCAAGCTCATCGACATCTCTGCACTCTTCGACAACTTGTACTTGCAGAACTACACCAACCACGATCCCGATGAGATTTTCGGTTTCGCGGGACTTGAGTCTGGCTGGATGCGCATTGACGGCGCAGTGGCCAGTTCAACAAGCACCAGCATTCAAGACCCGGCGTTCATCGCCGTCTTGAGCGAAGGCTTGCGCACGCTACAGGTCGCCGACTTGCCCTTCACCGAGGGCTTCCAAGACAATGGCGACCTGTTGAGCCGCGCTGTTGGCGGCGACACGAGCGGCAACTAGCTCGTTCAACGACTACGAAGAGGGCCCCAGCTTCACTCACGAAGCTGGGGCCCTCTTTCTATTGAGCCGAAGACCAGAACCCTTCCCGGGAACTCACCCGGTCCAGAAGGCGGCAGAATTGGGGATAGGTCGTGTCCAGAGAGTAGCGCTCCACCGTCTGCCTCCTCGCCCGTTCCGCGATGGTTCGGAATCCAGCCACATTGGCCAGTACAGCCAGGGCTTTCTCCGTCAATGCTGACAGATCATCAAAGCCCGCGAGCAAGCCTGTCACTCCGTCCTCGATCACCTCTCGAACGGGCGCTGTGTCAGAGCCCAGGACCACGGTCGAGCAAGACATCGCGTTTAGCATGGACCAAGACAGGACGAAGGGCACGGTCAGGTAGAGGTGCAGATCGCTAGCAGAGAAGACATCCACCAGGACGTCGGGGCTGACCATCCCCAGGAAGTGCAAGTTCGGGATGTCTGGCGCCTGCGTGGCCAGCACGTGCTCACGAAAAGTGGGCTCCTTGATGTGACGCAAGTCATTGCCGTAATGAGTCCGATCTCCCCCCACGACCAGGAAGCGAGTCTCCGGATGCACCGCGGCGATCCGTTGCGCCACACGCATGAAGACATCAAACCCACGCATTGCCTCAAGCCCTCGAGACACGAAGGTCACGACAGGAGCGCCGGGCGGTAACTCCACCCCCGCAATCGAGGTGGGCCGCGTACGTCTCGTCCAGTAGTCGGTGTCGATACCGTCGTGCAGAACCTCGAGCTTCGGGTGCCACATCTTGGGAATCAGATCGCGCTGAAACTCGGTGGGGACATACCCCCGAGCGCACTCCTGTAAATCCAACATGATCATGGCATTGCGTGTCTTCGACCGCAGATAGTCGATCTCACGGGGCGGGAACTCGGGACGAAAGTCCATGTCCGTGTTGCGGCCTAGGTACCAGTACTCGAACAGATTCACAATGGGAGCCTCGTAAAGCTCCCCCAGAAAGGCGGTCGTACCAAATCCGCTGTGGCCCACGATGACATCGGGACGTAGGTCCGTGGTCGCATGGCACTTCTCGAATGCGGCATGGGCATTCCAGGTTGCGTTCTCAAAGGTCCTCGAGCAGTAGTGCGTCGCTCGCGTGGCTCCGCCCTTCGGTTCGAACTGAAGGCACCGTATGCCATCCTGCACCCCGCTCGTACTGCGCGAAAGAAACGTCACCTGAACGTCATCTCGCGCTGCCAAGCGTTTCGACACCGGCCCGAATTGTGCCGGGTAGTTGGGGTGAACGAATAGAACTTGCACCGTTCGAAAGCGACCCGCGCTCAGCGGCTTTGCGTCAAGTTCAACTGAACACGGCAACGTAGCCCGGCGGGGATTCGATGGTCCTTGTTCTGCAACTCGCATCGAATCCCGATGGTGCCACTGGCCGCATCGATCACAGGGTCCACAACAATCACTTTCGCGGTCACGCTGCCCCCGATCGGCTGCCCGGGAAAGACCTGCACCTCGTCGCCAACAGCGATTTGGCCATACACAGCGAGAGGCGCAAAGATCTCGACTCGCAGGGGGTCCACTTGGGCGATTCGTAGCACCTGATCACGATTTGCCCGATACACCAGTTCACCCACACCAAGAAAGCGCTCCACAACGACACCTGATGTTGGAGAGTAAATCGTTCGTTGGTCGAGCAGCGCCTGCGCTCGCTTCACCTCGAGTTGAGCCATCATGTGATTTTCTTTGGCGCGAGTCAGTTGCAGCTCTGCCAACAGCAACTCGGTTTCGATCTCGTCCAGAGCACCCAGGCTGGCCACGCGTTCTTCATACAGCTTGCGCGTGCGGACCAGGCGTTGGCGACTGAGTTTCACAGCTGCGGCGGCCGAGTCGATTTCTGCAGTGGACATTGCACGGGCTTTGACAAGCTCAAGCTGACTCTCTTCCAACCCCGATTCCAGGCGAGCGATCACCTGCCCTTTCTTCAGTGAATCCCCACGCTCGACGAGAATCTCAGAGAGGACACCATCCACCTGCGCGCCCACATTGAGGTCCGCAAAAGGCTCGATCAAGCCTTCGAGCTCGAGCACATACGGAGAAGTCACTGTCTCGCTGACACGAGCGGGCTGCGCGCTACCGGGCGCGACATGGACAGCCGCCAAGACAGAAATCAGAAGCGAACAGGATTGCAATATTTTGTTCATGACAGTCAATGTGGTCTCAGTGGTCTCCACCACCAAAGGCCAAGACAGCGCCAAAGCTCTCTTCAGCATTCAGCGTGGCCTGGCGGCGATCGTACAGTTCTCGTTCTTGGCGCTTCTGTGCTCGCCGAACGAAGGGTCTCAATATGCGTTCCGGGAGCTGTCCCGATGGCTGCGCCACTCGTTGCATGGTGTAACTCATGAACTCGGAGCGCGTGCTCTCCAACAGCGGATCGTCAAGCGCTACGAAAGACTCCAGTGGACGCCCCACGGCAGATCCAACAGCGTGTCCGAAGAGCACGCGGTCCAGGCGGAGAGTCGCGGAAGGCTCGGCAGCGATGACGTGCAAGCGCCCCGGTTCAGCGACCCGATCTGCCCGAAATCCACGGGCAGGCAAGAGAGTCACGCGGCCCGATTCTCCAGCGCAGGAAAGCTCTTGGCCGATGGGCAACCCAACGCCTGACAACTGAACCTTGGAAACGTTCAGGCCGTGCTCAACAAGATGGGAGAACAAGGCTTCCAAGCTGACCTCGCTGCGGACACCGACCAAGGCAGCCTCGCCAACATCGGTAATAGCGCGCAAGCGTTCCGTCAATGCCATCTGACTTTGCTCGCGGGTCATGTAAGCGTGCCGCTGATGGAAGGCTGGAGCCTCTCCAGCCAACTGCGGTACGCACAAGACGTGTAGGTCATAGCTGAGGGAGAGTTCCGTCCGGACTTCGCTCAGCGTTGAGGCGCAGCCGGCCAGCCGTTGGTACCGGCGAAAGAAACGCGGCAGGCTCATTCGGCGCTGAGGAAAGACTCCTGGGCTATCCTCTCCGGTCTCGACCAAGTCCAGCAGCGCTACCAAGCTTCCACGGCCACTTCCGAAGTGCTGTGCACCCAATTCCGTCAGCTGCAGACGCTTCTCTTCGAATGTGTGGGTGACTCCCCGCTGCCAAAGATGAAGCACCACGAGCGCTTCGAGCACCACGCTCGAGCGCCACGCTTCACGCTGGAATGCTCCCGGCAATGGGCCGCACGCCAACTCTAGCTGCCGCTCGCCAGCCTCAGTCCAGCTCACCTGCCATGCATCCGGGTCCACGGTGAAGTGGACGCCCTCAGAGAGACCCCGGGCGAGCTTCAGTGCTTCGACGTGCGCCAAATGCAGATCATTTTCCTGTCGTCCATCGATCACAGAGATGGGACGTTGAGCATCATCGATCAGAACCTGATCTACGTCATGCACGAAAGCGCAGTGCAGCCCCGTCAGCATCAACTGACCGAGCCGCGCCTGCTCTGGATTCAACAATTGCTCGAGTGCGAGCAAGGGCCGACTTGTCTCACTCTGCAGCACAACCCGGTCCTGCAAGTAATCGTGAAGGACTTGGCCCGCACAGACGTAGGTAATATCGCTGGCGTAGGCTGCTTGCCGCTCTTGGAGTGTGAGTTCCCGATCGACAACAGCCGCTTGTATTCCAAGCGCCTCGTACAGTGGCTTCAGCAGCTCGAATGTCTCGTGAGCATGCTCCTCCCGCGTGGTGATGATTTCCACGGACTCTCCTGTCGCCGCTCGGGTCGCGGCGGCGAGCGCCAAGGCATATGTCTTGCCTTGGCCATTCATCAACTCCACAAAAGAACCGTCGAGCATGGCCGCGGCCGCAAAGACCTGGGCATCGCTATGACGCTTCGAAAGCACCCGCGTC
>JBLIMI010000173.1:0-7087 GCA_047638655.1 Minisyncoccia bacterium
GCTCGAGAGCAGGTCTTGGTAGGTGCGCAGGGGCGACGTGTCGCCACCTGCCTCACGAATGTTTGGACCGCTCGGTGTTGTTGTCAGCACAGGCTCGGCGCCCCGCTTGATGGGGACTAGACGTGCGAGGAGTGTCTTGCCATCGGGCATCCAGGTCACTCCTCCGGTCACTGTGTTCAAGCGATCGGTCAACAAACGCGGGGCTTGCCTCTTTCCAATTTCAATCACCGACGTCCCATACAGTCGAGAACCACGATCTGTTTCGATGACGTACGCGAAGTGCTCGGAGTCATGGGACCAAGTCACACTGGACAAACGCGCCCCCTGCGCAAGCGGGATCTCCCACTTGGAGTCAGCAAGGCCACGAGCCGACAGGGTCAGGTCGCTGTTGAAGTTGGTTCGGTAGCGCGAGTCGGCAGCGGGGTCGATGCGCGTCCCTGCCAAGCGCAACATGCGCCGCGATAAGTCCGCGATGCTGGGCATGGCACTGCCCTGCACGGACAACATCCAGACCTTGTCCGGACTGAGTTGCAGGTCCGGATTCGGCAGAGCATCAATGATCTCGACCACCTCCGCGGGGGGCAACTTGTATCCACTCTGGCTGCCCTGCGCGGGGACAGCATGGGGGACGAAAGTGCAAGCCAGGACGATGGGGATCAGTCTCTTCTTCAGCATGTGTGGAAAGATCGTTGGTGCCTCGGGACGCCCCCAGGATAGAGGTTGCCCCCCACTTTCACCACCAGGGGCGGCTCAGGCGCCTCCCGAGCCGAAATTGCCCTCCTGATCCTGACGGGCAACAATCCTTCCCCGGGGTGGGTCGTTGGCCGAACTCGCTGGAGGATTCAAGTAAATCCCCCCAAGCACTGGACCTGGCTTGCCGAACACCCATCCTGACGAGTACGGACCATGCGCAAAACCGATCAAGCCCCCACCGCCCGCCCCACCAGAACCCTACGTCAAGTTCTCTTGATGGCCGTGGGCTGGGTATGCGTCGCCTTGGGACTCGCCGGCATCCCGCTGCCGCTACTGCCGACGACTCCCTTCTTGCTGCTAGCCGCGGCCTGCTTCATGCGCTCCTCGCCCGCTTTGCACGAGCGAATGCTGGTGGACAAGCGCCTCGGCCCCTACCTCAAGCAATGGAACGCAGACCGGTCGATCCCTCGCCGCGCACGACGCAGAGCCATTCTGCTTGTCCTGGTCAGCTTTGGGCTCTCCATCGCGATGGTCCCCGACTCGCTGCTCCTGCGATGCGTCTTGGGACTACTCGGAGTGTGTCTGACGCTGTTTCTGTCGCGCCTAAGAAGTGACGACGAACGGCAAGTAGCCGACTCGCGCTGCTCCTGAATCCCTGGGGGAAATTCAGTCTCCGTGAGACCTGCGTGATGTCTTATTCGTGGAAGTGGCATTGATTGGAAGCCTGGCTCAGTAATTTGCAACCCGTTCTCGGTCACAGGGAGCGCGTCAACCCGTTGAGGCCGTGTCCCTCTCACCACAGCCCTTTAGAGTTTCATACGACTCAAAGCCCCCGCCATTGCTTTCCTGTGCCTCTCCTTTGGAGTCCCCACGGCTCAAGCCCAATTCAGCCCTAGCGCTGAATTCAAACTACGCTTCAGCGCTGACTCGAGTGACGCCACGCACCCGAACTTCGCCCACTTCTCCCCCCTAGTCGGCGCAACACACAACGACGGCGTTCACTATTGGCAAGCGGGCTTGCTTCCAATGGCATCGAGGCCATAGCGGAGAACGGCACAACCGGTGCACTCACGACCGAGATCGATGCGGCGATTGCGCAAGGCTTCTCCGGTCCGCGCATCCTCGGTGGAGGAACACTCAGTCCCGGAGCCGTCACCGTCCATTTCACGGGGACGACAGCATTTCGCCTGTTGACCCTGGTTTCCATGATCGCGCCGAGCCCGGATTGGTTCCTGGAAATAGCTTCGGTCAGTCTCCTGGACAGCAATGGCCAGTGGCTCGACACGCCCGTGATCGACTTGTACGCCTGGAATGCGGGCACCGACAGTGGCGCCAACTTCAACTCGGGCAATCAGGACACATCCCCGCAGGACCAGAGCACGGACTGCCAAGGGGAGCGGAGACCTTCAAACGGCACGGGACGAACTGCTGGATCTGAAAACGCTCTGCATTGGCGACGAGTTCTCCCTCGAGCACCGAGGGGTGGAGGTGCATGTCGCTCTGGCGAAACTCTTGCTCGAGAACGCGGAATGGGACGAGGCCCATGAGCATTGCACTCCATCGAAGCGGGAAAGGCTCTTTTGATTGGCGAGGGATCGGGAGCACCTGTTGCCTTTGACCTGGCTCTGCGCGCGCCGGGGTTCTTTGCAGGTGCACTGATGATCGATGGACTGGCTGCACCTAGTGCTGATCAGCACGCCTTAGCGCTCAGCCGCGCCTGTAGTTCACGCTTCTGGATGCTGCTGGGTGAACAAGCGAAATTGCGTGGCGACTGTGCGGGCATCGGGGCCTCCACTGTGGCCACCGCACTTGAGGCGTGGATGCAAAGCGGAGGACTTGATGCCAACGCAAAAGCAACCCCGGGACGTGCAGCCGGGTTAAGCAGCGAAGAGTTGGCCACCTTCATTCTCGAGATTCTTTGAGCGCTCAGGATCCGGCGCGGTCGGGCGCGGTGGTGCCAATTCGCTCACTGAACCACTGCATCTGATCTCGCATCAGAGCCGGGGAAAGACTGTGGCCTCCTTCGTACCACAAGACCGTCTTGGGCTGGCTGCCCGCCTCCTGGTAGAGTTTCGCGTCCGCAGCGGGAACCAATTGATCTACCTTGCCGTTTTGAAACAGCAGGTGGGCCGGCGCCGCATGCGCGACAAACAACATTGGTTCAATGGGCTTCATCCAACCGAGCCAATCCTCCAATTGTTCTTCGGGTATGCCCCCCGAGCCATGCTCAGAATCGTCCGGACCGGTCAGGTGCGCCACCAAGCCACCATCTCCAACGACCAACGCGTAGGCCTTGATGCGTGTTTCTACTCCAGCCAGCAAGCCGCCCATAGCACCACCGTAGCTCACTCCTGCATACCCCAAACGCTCGGAGTCCACGGTGGGCATTGAAACCAGGAAGTCTACCGCGCGCATCATGTCTTGGATGAGCTGTACCTGTTCGTCGCGGTCCTGTTTAGTGAAGTTCAGGATCTGCGCGCGAGGACCATCCGGTCTTGCCCAGGGCGCGCTAATGGCGACCACCACGGCACCCGCCTTGACATAATCGGATGCGAACATAAGTGCATCCTTGCGGCTGCCCGGCATCCCGTGCATCAGTAAGATGCCCGCGTGGGGTCCTTCGCCCTCGGGCTGAAAGAGGAAGGCCGGAACACGCCCACCGGCAGGACTCGAAAAGCTCAGGTCGGATTGAGAGTATCCGTTGTGCTGAACGAAGGAGCCCTCCTCGAGCTCCAGATCAGCTTCCTTGTCGTACTCAAAGAGATCCATGACCTCCTTGGCTATCGGTTGACGGGTCGGACTTGAATCGGCTTTCTGCTCGTCCAGGAAGTGGCCGAGGCCTACCAAGAATGCGGATAGCGGGAGAGTGATCAGAATCGGATGCATGTGAATTCCTTCGAACGGTGGGCTTGTGCAGTGGACTTGTCTTCTGCAGCGACGAGCGAAGTACGCTGGACCGGCATGGATGTTGGTATGGTTCTTGTAGTGATTGCCAACCCTGGCGTCCCTCGACTCTGATTGGCGCGACCCTCCCTGATGAAATCCCCCACGCTACCCAAGGTGCTCCTCTTCGATGTGATGAGCACCCTCATCTACGACCCCTTCCTCGTGGAAATGCCCCGCTTCTTCGGCATGAGCATGGACGAGTTGTTGGCCGCCAAAGACCCCACAGCGTGGCAGACCTTTGAACTGGGAGACATCAGCGAAGAGCAATTCCTGAAGCGCTTCTTTGCGGACGGCAGAACCTTTGATCAAGCCGGCTTCAAGGCCTGCGTGTTCGAGGCCTACCGCTGGCTGGATGGCATGCAAGAACTCACTCTCGAGCTCAAAGACGCTGGCCACCAGCTGCACACGCTCTCCAATTACCCCTCCTGGTACCAGCAGATCGAAGCCCGGCTCGAGCTATCGCGCAATGTCGAGTGGTCCTTCGTCTCCTGCGAGATTGGAGTGCGCAAGCCGGACCCTCGGGCCTTCTCCATTCCGCTCGATGAGTTGGGCGTTGATGCCAAAGACTGCCTGTTTGTGGACGATCAGTTGCTCAACTGTGAAGCTGCAAGTCGTGAAGGCATGCATGCGATTCACTTCCGTGATGGGGAGACCTTGCGCGGCGAATTGGTCGCCTTAGGCTTGCTGGCTACTTAGCCAACTGCTGGGCGATCTCTAGCAAGGCCTCGTATTCCTTGCGCGCGCCGGCCGGGGGTTGACCCTCGCTGTCCAACAAGTCCTGCGTCTCGTGAAGATCGCTCTCGATGTTGTACAACTCGATCACCTCTTGCTTGAGTGCTCCAGCTTCGAATTCGCGTAGACGGACTAGCTTGTATTGCTTGCCACGCACCGTTTGGTGGTGCTCATTCAAGGAGAAGCGAGTGATTCTCTCGCCGTCCTTCGGAACGAAGTTAGGCGTGAAGCGCTCCGAGTAGACCCACTCACGGGCGCTGGGCGTTTGCGGGTCCCGGAGAGATCCCATGAAACTCCGGCCATCGAGCCCTGTCGGAATCGGGGCACCAAGCAGTTCCGCCACAGTGGGAAACAGATCGGTTAGATCCACGAGCGCATGGCACTCACGCCCCCGTGAAGTTTCGGGGAGCACTCCGCCCGCAACGATCAAGGGAATGTGAACGCCCCCGTTGTACACCGTTGATTTGGCCTTGGTTGGGTCGAACGGAGGCTCGACCAAGTCCTTTTGGGTGCCATTGTCTCCGAAGAAGACGACGATCGTGTTGGCCATCACTTCGGGTTCAACCCCCGCCAAGAGACGACCGATCTCGGTGTCCAACGCCTCGATGATGGCCTTGCCTTTTCCAAGTTTGGTGGACGGGTCCAATCCCTTACTCCTCACAAGCTCTCCAGGCGGAGTGTGGTATGGCTTGTGCGGGGCGTGGTAGGCAACCCACAACAACCAGGGCTGCTCGCCAAACTCGCGAATCGTTTTGAGTGCCGTGTCTGTGGTGTACGTGGTGGCGTAGGTGTTCTTGAGCGCCTCAGTGCGCCACTTCTCCGGTGCCGTGCGCGCCACCCTGGCCCACGAGTAGTTGTAGTACGTTTGCTTTTGCGATCCGAAGTTCCCCACGGTGCCCGAGAAGAAATCGAAGCCGCAACGCGTGGCATGTCCAACGATATCTCCCATCCCCCCCTTGGCTTGGGGGGTGGCCAAGTGCCACTTCCCGACGGCCGCACTCACGTACTCCTCCGGCAGGCAACTCGGCAGGCAAACGAGGTCTGAGCGCAGGCCGGTCACCAGTGGCTTTCGCAAGGAGATGAAACGTCCCACGCCCGTTCGATTGGGATACAAACCGGTCAGCGCCATGGCCCTTGCGGGCGAGCAACTCGGAGCCGCCCATGCATTGCGAAAGAGCACGCCTTGCTTCGCCAGTCGATCGATGTTGGGCGTCATGGGCGCCACAAGTTCATTGTCCTGGTTGCGATGCCCATAGGCCTGCACCCGATCCACGCCCAGGTCATCCGCAATCACAATCAACACGTTCGGGCGTGGAGCCACGCTCTCATTAGCACCCAAGCTTGCGCTGAGTAAGAAAATCGTCGCGAGGGCCCGCCACGTTCTTGTTGATCGTCTCTTCAAGTGATTCGAGTCGGCCTCTCTGGTCAACCCACACTCAAAATACACCATCACAGCAGCCAGGTACGGATAATTCATTTGGGTTGGAAGTGCGAGTCCATGTGGCCGCCGCGCGCATCCCTTGGCGATCATCTGCATCGAACGGTAGCTGTTAGAGCGGTGCCCCCTGTCAATCGTCTGCGCTTGTGCTGTCCCTCAGGAGAATCCTATTTTTTTCGTACTACGAACTCGCTCATGCGTCCCATAACGCTTGCCCTGCTTATTCTGACGACGCCCTTCAGTTCAGCAATCGCTGGCGACGCCATCGGATCCGAGGACGGTGACGCAGAGGCTCCCAGGCGACGGGTCGTTCACCCTTCCGAAGTCAGCGCGATCCTACGTGGGGATTCAGGCTCGGAAGGCTTGGATGCAGCAGGTCAAGGCGGCCAAATCGAACGGGGTGTCCCCGCCTGCAGTCCCTTCAGCACGTAAACCGTCTTCACCGGCGTGCTTCCGGAGGGCGACTTACCTTCGGCGGTGGTCTTCACGCCTGATGGAGCCCACATTCTGGTCTCTCACACGTTGAGCAAGAATGCTGTGGTGCTCGATGCCGCCACGCGCGTCGTGCAACAGACCATTGCGGTTTCGGGCTCTCCCCAGGGTGTTGCCGTCTCGGCCGATGGTATTCACGCGGTCACCGCCAATCTGTTCGAGAATCGTGCCTCGATTCTCGACCTGAACACTGGACTGGAAGTCGGTGTGGTGAGCGTCGGAAATCAACCGGGAGGAGTTCGCATCACTCCCAATGGCTTGACCGCTGTGATCAGCAACGCAGCGGACGACAGCCTTTCGGTGGTCGACATCGCTACAGCTACGGAATTGCATCGCATCCCCGGCGCAGGCTTCGCTGCTAGCACCGCCCTCACCCCGAAAAACGGTGTGGCGCGCGCCAGCTTCACCCAATTCGAAATCGCATCGAACACCCTGGCCGTCATGCCCGACTTTGCCCACGACGAGATTGACTTCTTCGATCTCCCGGCTGGCACCGTTCGCTCTGTGGCGAGCGTTGCCCGCCCCTATGGAATCTCCATCACGCCCGACGGGGGCACCGCAGTCGTTTCCCACTTCTTCCCCGAGACCTCGTGCTCGGTCGTGGACATTGGAACGCAGACAATCACTAAGAACATCGACCTGAGTTCCTCGCACTTCGTTCCCATCACCATGCGCCTGAATGGACAGTCGGCCGTGTGTGCAATTCAAAACGCCTGCGTCGTGGTGAATCTGGTCAGCAACGCCATTTCAGCCAGCATCAGCACGGCGTCCGTCAATCAACTCTAC
>JBLIMI010000174.1:0-7071 GCA_047638655.1 Minisyncoccia bacterium
GGGCCCGCACTTTCGATCACATTGCCAAAGTCGTCGAGGATCGATCGCACTTTGCCATAACCTTCGCCTGCAAGGATGACGTTGCCCCGTTCCAGGGTGCCGTCTTGCACGAGGAGGTGGGCGACGATTCCCTTGCCCTGCTGAACTTCCGCTTCGAGCACCACGCCCGAGGCTGCGCCGTCGGGGTGACAATTGAGTTCGAGCATTTCACTCTCGAGGAAGATTCGTTCCAGCAGATCCTGGAGACCATCACCAGTGATTCCGCTGACCGGCATGATGGCCGTCTCGCCACCCCAATCCTCGGGGATGATCCCGATCGTGGAGAGTTGCTCCATGGTCTTCTGAGGGTTGGCCTCAGGGCGATCAATCTTGTTGAGCGCCACCACCACGGGAACCTTCGCGGCCTTGGCGTGGGCCAGAGCTTCTTCGGTTTGGGGTTGGACGCCTGAGTCGGCCGCCACCACAAGAACCACCACGTCCACAGCCTTTGCGCCACGGGCACGCATGCCAGTGAAGGCCGCGTGGCCGGGGGTGTCGATAATCGTCACGTGGTGCCCGAGGTCTGTCCGCACGCGGTACGCACCAATGTGCTGGGTGATTCCCCCGTGCTCGGAGTCCGCAACACCCGAGGAGCGAATCTTGTCGATCAGGGTTGTCTTGCCATGGTCCACGTGACCGAGGAAGGCAACCGTTGGGTTGCGCTTGATGAGGTCTCCATCCGCCACCGCAGCCCGTTTGGCCTGCAGACTTTCGATCATGGCCTGCTCGGCCTCGACCAACTGGACGAATTCGATGGTGACCTCAAACTCCTCGGCGAGGAGTTGAGCCGTGTCGTCGTCGAGGGTGGTGGTGATGGTCACCGCGCCGAACCCGAGCTGCGAAAACGCGATCTTGAGCAACTGGTTGCCCTTGATGGCCATGGACTCTGCCAACTTCTTGACAGTGACCGGATGTTCGATCCGAAGCGTCTGGCCTGCGTAGGGCGAACCATCAACTATCGGGCGGGAGCCGGCACCACGTCCACGTCCGCGGCCACCCTGGCCTCCCCGGGCGTGGCGTTTGTAGCGACCTGCCTCGCGTTCCCGAAGCTGTGCAGCGGTCAGTGTATTTCGCGACCCGCGATCCCCGCGCAACATGTTGTTACGTGAATCGTGGCGAAGCGTCGGGCGTACGTCAGGCATGACGTCATCTCGCGAACGGAGACGACGGGATTCGCTCTGCTTCGGAGCGGACTGAATCTTGGACAGGTCAATGAAGCCGACGACCTTGCCAGCCGGCCCCGTACCTTTCTTGACCGCGCCCGTTTTGGCAGGAGTTTTAGGCTCGTCCCCGACTTGACTTGCGACTTCTGAGGAAGCCACGGCGTCTTTCACGGTCGCCGATTCTACGGGCTTAAGGACCGCTTCAACGGGCGTCTCAGCGACAGCGTCAACGGGCGCATCCGAAACAGGAGTCTCGACCCCTGTTTCCGGGAGGCTCTGCTCGACTACAGGCACAGGCTCCTCGACGACTGGCGCCGGGGGGGCCTCGGCCATGACGACCGGTGCGGCGGGGGCCACAGGCTCGACCTCTACGATGGGTTCATCCTCCGGAGCGGCTCCCGCTTCGACGGCTTTCACCTCCTCGGGTTCTGCAGCTTCCACATCAATCGTGGTTGGCTCCTGGTCTTGCACATGGGGAGTCACCGGGGCTTCTGCCACGGGCTCGTGCTCGACTTCGGTGCTCTCGACAGGTGTCTCCACCGGGGTCTCGGCATCCGATTCAGTCACAGGCTCAACGGTGGGTGCTTCCGAGGAGATGGCTGTCACCGCCCTCGGGGTATCCACGACGTCATCAGAGCCTTTCTTCTTCTTCTTGCGCCGAATGACTCCTGCGCCAAGATCGTTTTCAGAGGATCCGTCACCGTGACTGCGGCTGTAACCGTGGGCTTCCAGGACTCCCTGGACGGACAACTCTTCAAACTCGTCCAAAGCCGTCATGTGGCTCTTGACGTGGGTGAAACCCAGGTCGCGCAGCTTGCCGGCAAGGTCCTTGCCGGTCATGCCGTACTCTTTCGCGAGTTGGTGAATGCGCTTCTTGCTCAACTTGTTCTCGGGGTGATCCTCGTCGTGAGGAGGCTTGGTTCAGGGCTTCGGAGCCCCGTCTGGGATCTCAATATGGGTCGGTTCTCTCTCAGCCTTGGCCAGGGGCCTCGGCACGGGTCTCGGAGTCGGCAGCAGTGCTGCTCGCCTCGACCTCAGGTGTAGGTGCTTCAGCTTCGTCCGCGACGGCTTCGTCCGCGACGGCTTCAACCGCGACGGCTTCACCCGTGGGGATGGCTTCCGTTTCAGGTGTGGCCGTTTCAGTGCTGGGCACGGTCGATTCAGGACTGGGGGAGTCGCTGGTGGCTTCGGGAGCCATTTCCTGGGGCTCACCCGCGTCATTGGCTCCTTCGAGCCGGCCCTGTTGTACTTCGAATTGCTCGCGGGTCTGGATGTCGATCTCCCAACCGCAGAGCTTGCTCGCTAGGCGAACGTTCTGGCCTTTCTTGCCGATGGCCAGGGACTGTTGGTCTTCGTCGACGATGACGATGGCTCGTCGGTTGTCCACATCGGGGAAGATGTTGTCGAGATGGATCACCGCGGGCTTGAGGCCGTTCATGATCAAGGTCTCGAGTGAATCACTCCAGCGGATGATGTCGATACGCTCGCCACGCAGCTCGTCAATGACGGCCTTGATGCGTGAACCACGAACACCGACACAGGCGCCAATGCAGTCAATACGAGGATCCGCGGACTCCACGGCCATTTTGGTGCGGTAGCCAGGTTCGCGCACGACTCGCTTGATCTCGATGATCTCGTCGGCAATTTCGGGCACTTCCAGGTCGAACAGGCGACGCACGAGGTCCGGGTGTGTGCGGCTAACGAAGAGCTTGATGCGTGAGCCGTCCTTGCGAACTTCCACCAGCAGGGCGCGGATGCGATCCCCGGGGGAGTAGGTTTCGCCGCGGACACGATCTTCTTTACTCAGCAGGGCTTCGACGCGCCCGAGGTTGATCACGACAAAGTCGCCCTCAAAGCGTTGCACGACTCCATTCAGGATTTGGCCGACCCGACTTTCATACTCCTCATATAGAACGTCCCGCTCTGCTTCGCGCACCTTTTGGCTGAAACCTTGCTTGACGGCCTGGGCGACGATACGCCCGAGAACAGCGAGGTCGAATTCGTATTCTTCCTCGTCGTCTTCCATGGTCACCTCACCGCTCTTTCGATCGATGGTGACCACTAGGTCCTCACCCACGCCGAGCCGCTTCCGAATTCCAGTGGCCAGAGCTTCCTCTAGCCCTCGGAAGATCACTTCCTTGGGAATATCCTTGTCCATGTGGATGACATCAATCATCCGGATCAGGGCACTGGTGTCCATCGAACTTGCGTTGGTTGGGGTGGGGTGGGGTAAAAAATCGAGTTGTCGGGGGCAGCCTGGAGTGTCAGGCCGCTGTCAGTCCTTGTAGCGCTGTCAGTCCTTGTAGCGCTGTCAGTCCTTGTAGCGCTGTCCGTGTCACAGATCTGACTGCAGCAGGTGCTGCTGTCAAAACTGTTGTCAAAATATGTCAAGCCCACTACCCCCGATGCGCCATGCAGGCGGGGGGAACGGGCCTCGAATTTTGTGCGGGCGGGTGAGCTCACACTCTCTAGGAGTCTCGGGGAACCAGACAGTTTGGTATATCCTCCCCAGGGAGTCAACCGAAGCTGGCCCAGAGCGCCCTTCTCTTTTGCCTCTTGGGCTAATATTTTTGTCGGGCCCCCGGGATCGCCCCCAGTTGTGTCCCACTCCAGCGACCCCAGATTCATCCCTCAGCGCCCCTAAACCTGCTTTGAACCCGTTCGATTCGCCAGCCCCCGTCTTTCCGAATGCCGGCCCTGCCGTGCAATTCGAAGCGGACCTGGAGCGAGTGGCCGACTCCCTGGCGACGGTTTTGCTCGTCGGCGAGAGCGGATCCGGGAAGAGCTTTGCTGCCCGGCGCTTGCATATGGCCGGTCAGCGGAGAGTTGGGCCTCTGGTTGAGGTCCAGTTAGCCGCGCTCTCCGCGAGCTTGGTGGAGGCAGAACTCTTCGGGCACGAAGAAGGCGCATTCACCGGGGCCGGCAAGGCGCGAGTCGGTCGGTTCCAACGCGCTCACGGCGGAACTCTGGTTTTGGATGGGGTGGAAGATCTCGAACACGATTTGCAAGTCAAGTTGCTGCGCGTGCTTCAGGAACGTGAAGTGGAACCCCTTGGCGGATTGCCGCAGGCCATCGATGTGCGCGTGGTGGCGACCACCTCGGCCGATCTCTTGGAGCGCGTGGAGGAAGGGCGCTTTCGGCAAGACCTCTATTATCGGTTGGCCGTTGTGGTGCTGCATGTTCCGGCCTTGCGCTCGCGCTTGGCCGACATCCCGGCTTTCGTCGATGCCTTTGCGGAGCCCGTGGCGCTTCGCACTCGGGCGCCCCGGCGGGAGTTCTCCAAGGACGCGCGGGAGCGTTTGCTTGAGTACAGTTGGCCGGGGAATTTGCGCGAGTTGGAGAACGCGATCGAACGGGTGACCGTGTTGGGCTCACAGAACTCCGGCCCCGTTTCGAGGGAGGAGTTGAATTTTCTTCGGGAGGACACGGGTGGGGAGTCACGACGACTGGCCCTGCGAGCGCTCTCTAGCGGCTTGACTGTGGGGGAGTTGGAGTTGGCCATGATCGTTGAGGCGGTTACAGCTCAGCAGGGGAATTTGAGTGCAGCGGCGCGCCAGGTGGGCATCTCGAGGCGCGCCGTGGAGTACCGCTTGAGACGCTCGCAAGAAGCAGGCCTGGAAGGCGAAGAAGGAGATGGATGATGGATGAGCTCGCAATGAATAAGAGGCAATTAGTGGCCTCAAAAGGGATGCATTGGCTGATTAGCGGTCTACTGTGTTTCCTGCTGGCGGGGCCAGTGGACGCACTTCAGTCCACGGATGTTGGTGCTCGCCGGGTCTGGGCCGAGTCCCTGGGCGATTCGCTTTCCGACCAGGAATTGAAGACCGTATTCAAGGAACTCGGCAGCCCGGACAACTTGCTTCGCCAGCGATTGGTTGAGTATCTCGGTGGCCTGAAGCTGGAGGGACCCCAAGCGGCGAAGCGCTTGACTCTGTTGTTGGACGTGGCGCTCGAGGACTCGAATCAGATGGTGAGAAGGGGGGCGTTGACAGCGCTGGCTACCCTTGGTGATGAGCCTGCCGTTCGCGGCCTAGATGCATTGCTGTCACAACTCCCCGTTGAAGAAGCCGAGGGAGTGGCGCAGCGACTGAGTGATGATTTGGGATTCGCATCCGCAGAGGCGCGGGCTCTACTCGACGAGCGGATGATCGATGCCTTTCGGACTGGAGGGGTAGAGCTTCCCGCACCGATTTTGGCCATCTTGCTGCCGGCCTATGGCAGGCGCATGGCAGAGCGCAGTGAGCCAGGCTTGAGCGCCCGCGACCGGGCTCCCTTGGTCTTGGCTCGCAAGCATCCCGACCTGCGCGTGCGACGGGCCGCGGACTGGGCGCTCGAGGCGGTGTTGACGCGCATGCGCGAGTTGGAACGCTTTGAACAAGCGGAGCGTTTGCAGGAGCAATTGGCGGCGGATGGCGTCGAGAGTCGTGCGCGCTTGTTCCAGCGGGCCGTCGGGCAATTGCACGAAGGAGGAGCTTCGCCAACTAGGGTGCTCGACCTTTGCCAGCGCTTGGAATCCTCGGTGGGCGGCATCGGTGCTCACAGGGACGAGCGTTGGCTGGCCCGTGCTGCTTTGATTCGAGCCAATGCCCTGATTGCGCTGGATCGCACCGCGGAAGCCCAGGTTGATCTGCTGCGGGCAGGGGATTTGCTGGAAGGCTTGCTGGCGCGACGCCTGGACCGCGAGGGCAAAGAGGGGGCCTATTGGCAACGGAACCTCTTGATCGAGATGAGCCTGGTGGATTTTGCCCGGGCATTCAAAAGCCTGGCCGCTGGCGCCGCCGCCGATGATTTGGCGTTGCTCGGGCACCTGCGGAAGGCTCACATCACACTCTTGCGCGCTGAACTACTGGCGACCCAGATGGACCTGCCGGTGGCCCTCGGTTTCGATCTCCTGATGGCGGATCCAACGAGTCCCTACCGCTGCGTCTTTGCCCTTCAGCCCCATTTGGCTTGGCCCGCGACTCGACAACTCTCCATGCAGTCCAAGTTGGGGCATGCCATGGCGAGCATCAGCGCTAGGGAGATGCCGGGCTTCGAGCCTTTTGGCGAGCTCCCCGTGGAACTGATGGATCCCTTGAGCGATCCGGAACGTGTTTCGCTGCTGCAGGCCATCGCATGGGCCAGGGTGGATGCGCTGGGCCGGGATCTCTTGAAGGTCGAGCGCCAGATGATGAAGCGCATCGACATGGACCCTGCCCTCGAGAACGAACGCGCCATGCTCAGCTATGCATTGCGCCGCATGCGCCAGGAAATGGGCGCCGAAGACAACCTGAAGAGGAGCTTCTACGACCTGCGGCGCCCATCGCAGTTTGCCCTGCTCTTCGCCGATGACCTACGCAGGGAAAACCGAAACGAGGAGAGCTTGCGAGTGGCCCAGCGCCTCTTCATGGACATCGAAAGAGATGAGTTGAAGGAGCGTTACGCCTGGGCCGTGCAAATGGCAGCTCGCGCCAAACTCTCCATGGGGGGGAGTCTAAGCGACAGCGGAAACCCGGGGGGAGCGGAAGCCTTGCTGCTGGAGGGTCTGGCCTTATTCGAGTCCCTGCAGTCCTTTTATGAGGAACGCGGGGCCGTTGATGCCGCCTTGTCCGTGGATGATGAGTTGGCAGATGCCCTGGTTTCGCTGGCTGTGAATGCCAACGTCAAGGCGCAGGATCCTAAGCACGCGGCGGAGTTTTTTGAACGCGCCTATGAGCTGCGCCAGGATGACTTCATGAGAATTCTGCTGGCGTGCTATCGGGCACGCTCGGGAGAGAGTGACTCTGCACGCCAGCTCTTGCTGGGTGTGCCTCCCTCTCCTAGGGGTTACTACAACCTGGCTTGCACCCATGCCTTGCTGGGGGACACGTTGATTGCGCTCGAATGGCTG
>JBLIMI010000175.1:0-7067 GCA_047638655.1 Minisyncoccia bacterium
TCATGCTGCTGACCTTGCTGCTGCTCGTGTTCTTCGGATGGGTAATCTACGACACACCCTTCAAGCATTACGTGTTGGGCGCTTGGTTGGACGTCCCCAAGGGCGACTGGTCAAAATTGGAGTCTCTAGACTCCGAGAGTGCCATGTTCACGATCCGCGCGTTACAACACGCCGCCTACCTGCTCGTGTTCTCGTTTGTGCTCTCCTGGGCGGACTACACACGTACGCGGCTGGCACTTCAGGGAACCTACTCCGCTCTCTGGGCGGGGATTGGCACGTTCTTCACCCTGCTCCGCCATCCGATCAAGACCCTTCGTCCACTCATCGCGTTGGTCGTGATCGAACTCCTCGTGATTGCACTGGGAAGCGTCATCGTGGACTGGATTCAGGCGGACTACGTTGGGCCTGACGCCAGCGCATCGATCAGCGGTGCCGAGGTCTGGATGATCGGCCTTGTGTCACAGATCGTGTTGATGTGGCGCTGCATTCATCGCGGGGCGCGGTATCACGTGACGACCTCCGTCAGCCAGGACATCGTGCGGCCGCTGTCGCGACCGGACCCTTGGCGCGAATCGATTGGTGGTCCCGGCGGCCCGAGGTATCCCTTGCAAGAAGGCGACGAGTACGGCGTCGCGCTCTAGCAGCCTGTCGGAGTCGTGACCGATCGTGACGACTCCGACAGACGGCTAGGTCTACTCGATCAGCTCCCAACCCAGTTCCGCAGCGATGCGGGTCAAGACCTTGTCCGGGCGCACTGCGATGGCTGTTTCAGCGCGCCGCAACAACGGCAAGTCGTTGTGGGAGTCGCTGTAGAACCAGCTGGCCTCGAGTTGATCCCAGGACATTCCCTGTGACTCGAGCCAGTTGTCGATATGCACCAGTTTGCCTTCCTGAAAGCAGGGCTCGCCTTGGACTTCACCCGTGAAGCGTTGGCCGTCGTGGGCCGCGATGGTGCACAGGTTCTGCTCGATGCCAGTCATGCGGGCGATCGGGTCTGCCAAGAAGCTGTGGGCGGCCGAAATCGAGACCACCTGATCGCCTCGTTGCCGATGAACCTGAATTCGTTGTTGCAGGAGTTCGCAAATTTCGGGAGCGATGTCCTCTCGCAAGAAGCGCTCTCGCTGATCGAACAGCAAGTCCTGGTCCAGTGCGGCCAGCGGAGCGAGTTGGAAGCGGGCGAACTCCTCGAAGTCGAGTTGGCCCGCCTCGTAGTCCGCGCAATAGCGATCGATGTCCGACATGTCGAACAGGCCATTGCGGGTTAGAAATTCGCACCAGCGAAACTCACTGTCGCAACGGATCAAGGTGCCGTCGATGTCGAAGAGGGCCAGACGCATCGTTCGAGCCTAACGCATCTGCGCAGAATCCCAGCCATTTGCCCATGCATCCCTGCGGTCGCTCGCTAGAATCCTGGGATCATGGCCAGCCTCAACGAAATTCAGGATCGCGCACAGACATTTCTTCGTCAGCTCGAGCAGCTGAAGGAGAGTCTTTGACTACGCTCAGCAGCTTGAACGACTGAGAGCGATCGAGAAGGCCGAGACCGAGAGTGATTTCTGGTCGGACCAAGAGCGGGCCCAGAAGATGGTCGGCCAAAAAAAGGCAGCCCGCGGTGTCGTGGATCCCATCGACCGAGTGTTTTCCGCTATCGAGGAAATCGACCTGCTCGTGGAGATGGCCACCGAGGAGGGCGAAGACCTTGTGATCGATGATGCGCATACGGCCATCACTCTGATTGCCAAGGAAATCGAGGCGCTCGACTTTCGAGTGATGCTCGGTGCACCCCAAGACAAGCTCAACGCTTTCATTGCCATCTCCGCAGGCGCCGGAGGTGTGGATGCTTGCGACTGGGCCAGCATCTTGCTCCGCATGTACGCCCGCTGGGGAGAAGCCCACGAGTTCGATGTGGAAGAAGTAGAGCGAACAGATGAGCCAGAAGCAGGCATTCGTAGCGCTCTGATCAAGGTCAGCGGCCCCTACGCATTTGGACATCTGAAAGCGGAGACCGGTGTCCACCGTTTGATTCGCATCAGTCCATTCGACAGTCAAGCACGCCGCCAAACGGCTTTTGCTTCGGTGGATGTCACCCCGGAACTCGATGACGAAATCACTTTCGACCTGGATGAGACCGAGATCAAGATCGACACGATGCGCGCCGGCGGCGCCGGCGGGCAACACGTGAACAAGACCGAGTCAGCCGTGCGCATGACCCACTTGCCCACGGGTATCGTGGTTCGTTGCCAAAACGAGCGCAGCCAGCACAAGAACAAGGCAATGGCTCTACAGCTTCTAAAAGCGAAGATCCTGCAAATGCGGGAAGCCGAACGGGATGTGGAACTGGCCAAGCTCTATGGAGCCAAAGGCGAGATCGCCTTTGGCAGCCAGATTCGAACCTACTGGATGCATCCCAATCAGTTAGTGAAGGATCACCGCACCAAGCTGGAGCGCGGCAATTTGCAGGCCGTGCTCGACGGAGACATCGACGCCTTCATTGAAGAGTACTTGCGATCGAAGGGTACGAAGAAGTAACGCTTCGCTGGATTAGTAACCCAGCGCGGTCAACTTGCTTTGCGTGAGCGCGTCGCGCTCTACGTCCGGCTCCACTTCGGAAGCCAGGCGTCGCAAGACCAATTCCCAGCTGATGCGTAGGTGACCTTGGTGAGCGTAGACGTTGTCGAGCTCAAGCGGGTCTGGTCCCAAGCGGAAGAGCTCGAAGGAGTCGGCGAGGGGGTCGTACACCATCTTGTACGTTTCATCGCGCATGGCGAGCAGTGAGCGAGGAGCCTCGGGCGGATGCGTCTGTGCGATCAACAACCGGTCAGCGCTCGCGAACAGCGAAGAACCCGCGTGCGCCTCAGGCAAACCCAACCCGAGTGCTTCATGAATGGTGGGTAGAACGTCCACATGTCGAACCAAGCCGCGGCTTTCGAGGACCAAGCCTTCGTCAAGTTGATCTCCGGGGAGTCGTATGATGAGCGGTACGGCGAGCAACTCATCGAAGAGGTTGACCACGTGGCCAACAACTCCATGCTCCCCCAAGGCCTCACCGTGATCGGCCGTGAGGACTACAAGGGTGTCTTCCCATTGCCCCCGGCGTTTTAGCTCTGCGATCAACTCGCCGATCGCCGCATCTGCGGCGCGCACTTCACTGGCATAGCGCGGGCGCAGTTCCGCGGGGGAGGGTGTGTCGTTCAACCAGGCACGCAAGTGAACGGTGTGGGAGCCCGTGCTCGGTCCATTGAGCTCGATCTCCACCGCTGAAGTCGGCACAAGCAATTGCCCTTGCTTCCACTGAGGTTCGATGGATACACCATCAATGCTGCAGTCGAGAGCGCGCAACTTGAACGAGTCGCTGCTCTCCAGGCGAAAGCGATGCTGGCCGGGACCGAGCACGAGGTCTGCTTCCCAATAGCTCATGGATGACGTGGGTGTGCTTCCCAGATCATTTCCGTCGAGCTGAGCCTGAGCCACGGAGCCCTGCGCTGAGCCTTCGAACCAGGGCGCATGTTCGTTGTACGGTTCGTGCGGATCCGAGAGGTGTGCGAACAGGAAGAACGGCCGTTCTGGATCCATGGCATCAAGCACCGTGGCCAATCTTGCCGAGGCGTCTTCGGCTGGTGCCACCTCAAGTTGTCCGGTGTCGAACACCTCGAAGCCGCGATCGATCCCAAGTTGATTTGCGCTTGGCCAGAGCGTGGCGAGGCTAACCACCGCCGCCGTTTGATAGCCTTCCTCTTGCAAGGTTTCAGCCAGCAGCGGTAGGTCGTCGGGCACGTCCTGGCCGTTGTTGTAGACCCCTGTTTGGAAAGGGTGCAGGCCAGAGAACAACGAGGCGTGAGCCGGGAGAGTCATCGGCGCATGGGTGAATGCGCGCGAGAAGACGACGCCGTGGCTTGCCAGTTCTGCGATGTGGGGCGTTTCTGAGTTGCCGAGCTGGGTGCGGACCGCATCAGCGCGCAAGGTGTCGACCACGATCACCACCAGGTTAGGCGGCTTCGAAGAACCCTCGCCCACATAGAGACTGAGCACTAGGCCAGCGAGCAGGCTGGCCACTAAGAGCGCGATAGGGGTTCTTTGCAACTTCATCAATCGAATCGGACCGGACGGCTCTAAGGTCATCGACCGGTGACTGGCCCTGTCGCGAGCCATTCGTGCGGGATTGCCGCGCGGCCGTTGAAGATTCCTTATCCTTGGGCCCAGAAGCGCTGACTGACGTGCGGTGTTTCTCCACGGGCGACCGTAAACTGCCGCGCACATGGGGTCCTTTTGGGCGGTTTGTTGCCGCGAGTACCCCTCCCCCCCAAAAACCCTTCGAGCCCGGGTGGGCTGGAGTTATCGACTATGGGTCAGCAAATTCGACGAGCGCTTGTGAGCGTTTCGGACAAGAACGGCATTGTGGAATTCGCGCGGGCTTTGACCAAGATGGGAGTCGAGATCCTGTCCACTGGCGGCACGCATCGGGCCATCGAGAGCGCAGGGATCAAGGTCAAGGAGGTCTCCCAGTTCACCGGGTTTCCCGAGATGATGGATGGCCGCGTGAAGACTCTGCACCCCAAGATCCACGGTGGAATCTTGGCCCTGCGAGAGGAGCCGAGCCACCTGGAAGCCATGTCGGCCAATGGCATCGAGGGCATCGACCTGGTGGTAGTCAACCTCTACCCGTTCGAGGAAACGGTGGCCAAGGAAGGCGTCAGTCGCGCCGACGCTATCGAACAGATCGATATCGGTGGACCCTCCATGGTTCGTTCAGCGGCGAAGAATCACCGCTACGTGGGCATCGTGACCGACCCCGCTGACTACAGCCGCGTGATTGAAGAGTTGGGTGCCAAGGAAGGGGAGTTGTCCTTCGAATTTCGCCGCGAGTTGGCTTGCAAGGCCTTTGCTTTGACGGCTCGCTATGACGCCGGCATCAGCCGCTGGATGAACGATCAAGAGATCGACGATGGCCTCACCGAGACACGCTTCCCCGGCAGCTTTGCCTTCGCAGGCACCAAATTGCTCGAGTTGCGCTACGGCGAGAATCCTCATCAACAAGCGGCGTTCTATCGCAGCGCAGGCTCCGCAGAACCCAGCGTGGCGGCTAGCGAAGTCTTGAACGGCAAGGCGCTCTCCTACAACAACCTCGTGGACTTGGATGCAGCCCACGCGCTCGCGAAAGAGTTCGATGAGCCCTTCGTAGCGGTCACGAAGCACAACAATCCTTGTGGCGCAGCCGTTGCTGAAGCGATTGAGGATGCGCTCGAAGCCGCCTGGGCGGGTGACCCGCTCTCGGCCTTTGGGTCTGTTCTGGCCTTCACGCGACCGGTGAATCTGGCCTGCGCCGATTTCCTGGTGTCGGGCAACCGTTTCGTGGAAGCGATCGTTGCTCCCTCCTTCGATGAGGATGCCTTCGACCTCTTGACCGGGAAGCCCAAGTGGGGGAAGAGCGTGCGGTTGCTTGCCTGCGGCGAATTTCATCCCGCCGGTCGTCAAGCACAAGAGATCGAGGTCAAGAAACTGACCGGGGGCTTCTTGCTTCAGGACCGCGACTTGCGTGCTTCGGCGGCATCGGATCTGGAGTGCCTGACCGAGACCAAGGCCACGGACGAGCAGGTGCGCGCCATGCTCTTCGCTGAGCGCATCACCAAACACGTCAAGTCCAACGCCATTGTTCTCGCCTCTGGGCAACGGGTGCTGGGAGTGGGCGCTGGCCAGATGAGCCGCGTCGACGCCGTGCGTATGGCGATTCACAAAGCCGGTGATGAGATCGAGGGGGCTGTCCTGGCGTCAGACGCCTTCTTCCCCTTCCCGGACGGAGTGGAAGTGGCCATGGAGGCTGGGGTGCGCGCCATCCTCCAGCCCGGAGGGTCCGTGCGGGATGGAGAGGTCATCGCCGCTTGCGATAGCCGCAAGGTGGCCATGGTCTTTACAGGCGAACGCCACTTCCGCCACTAGGCAATATATTGCCACATCGGGAGTCGTGACGCGATTTTAGTGCTGGAATAGAGATCGGGGACTCTGGATACTCTTCAGGGGCCCCGACCCCTCAACAAATGGCACCTGCGAGGCACGTCAGGCTACCAAACTGAGATGCTCCTCTTTCCCCTGTCAGCGACACCGCCTGCGAACACCTAGAAGGACTGAGTCCCATGAAACTGAACTCCAAAACAACCCCCCAGTGGTTTGACCGCGGATCCTTGATGGCCTTGGGTGCCGCGTTGATCGCCGCCAGTGCCAGCGCAGATCCCAACAGCGGGGCCCCCTCCGAAGATTCGGCTGTTCTGAGTGCATTGGCAGCTCCGGCGCCTGCAACGAACAGTTTGCACGAGGCCTTGGCGGGCGGAAGCTTCTGGGTGAACTTGCGTTACCGCTTCGAGTCCGTCGAGCAGGACGGCTTCTTGAAGGATGGCCGGGCATCCACACTGCAAACGCGCCTTGGTTACGAGACCGGCGAGTTCCGTGGCCTGACAGGCGTTCTCGAGTTCTCTGACGTCGCTCGCGTTCCCTCAAGCTACGAGGATTACAACGACGGGAGTGCTGGCTCGACCTCCACGCGCCCCGGGATCGCGGATCCGGACGGGACCGTCATGAACCAGGCCTACGTACGCTACTCGGGTGCTTTGAAGGGAGATTTCAAACTCGGCCGTCAACGGATTCAACTCGGCAACGAGCGTTTCATTGGCAATGTTGGTTGGCGTCAGACGGAGCAAACCTTCGACGCGATCTCCTACTCAAGCACTTTCGGCAGCGGGATCTCCGTCTACTACGGATACCTCGATCGCGCCAACACAATCAACCAGGTCAACCAAGACCAGGATAGCCACATCCTGAACCTGGACTTGGCCCTCGAGAACATCGGAACGGTCACCGCCTACGGCTACTACCTCGACTTTCCCGGTGCGGTTGACATGAGCACCTTCACGTATGGGGGGCGCTTTGTCGGGGACAACAACCAAGGGAATTGGTCGATGCTGTACGGCTTGGAGTTGGCTCATCAAGAAGACATCGGAGACAACGGTTTCGATGTAGCTGCGGAGTATTCCCAAGCGCACCTCGGGGCAAAAGTGGCCGGCGTGACCGTCAAAGTT
>JBLIMI010000176.1:0-7021 GCA_047638655.1 Minisyncoccia bacterium
GCCTTGAAGAAGTGATGCGTGCATTCGTTGGACCAGGCTCGGGATTCGGACCGCGCTAGGGCTCAGCCCTTTTTCTCTTCGGAACCAGGGCGCGGGCCTGGAATGAACCAGGGATCTCTTGGCGCCCGCGTGCAGCGCGGATCGGTAGGTAGGCATGGAGTCTCCCCCGTATAGAATCCGCAGCCGACGCGTGAGCCCCAACGTCACTTCGCCGAGACGCGCAGCGCACATAAGGAGCGATGGCTCAATACGAGTCCCTCGTCATAGATGAGCTTGGGATTCGCAGTGCTCTAGCATTGGTTTTGACTTCCATTGCAACTACTTTGGCTGGGATTGCGATTGCCGGTCGTTGACGGAAACTTTTTTCAACTTGTTGTTGGAGGCTCGCCAGTAGCGAACAAGAACGGGGAATCGTGACGCAAACTGGCCTGAACTCGGGATTCAGACAACAAACCAATGGAGCCATCAAGATGTCAGGCGCACTCGTCCAGCTTGGAACTCAACACGCCGCCGCTCTCGAGAATTTTCTGACGGAGTTTGACTCGGCGCGCGAGGAATTGCACGGGTACTTCTGCGCCCGCGATATGCCAATCGAGCAAGCGGTCAGCACGTTGGCGGACTGGGGCGCGGGGCGAGACATCAGCGACGGTTGGGTTCCGTGCTCCACTTGGTTTTGGGAGGAGGGCGCTGAGCTACGAGGGGTGATCAACATCCGGCATCGCCTGATTCCGAAGTTGGAGCGAGTCGGTGGGCACATTGGCTATTCCGTGGCTCGCTCCCATCGGCAACAAGGCGTGGCCACGCGCATGCTGGCCGCGGCCCTCGAGAAATGCCGTGAACTGGGCATTCTCCGGGCGCTCTTGACCTGTGACTCGGGCAATGAGGCTTCGCGCAAGACGATCGAGTTCAACGGCGGAAAGCTGGAGCGCGAAAGCTGGCTGGAAGAGGAACAGCGCGAACAACGCTGGTACTGGATCGACCTCGAGGGTTGAGGGGCAGCGCTCCCGATTTACGATAGACTGCTCTACTCTGGCGGTAGATGCTGGAGCGTTCTGACTGCCTTCCACGAACTCAACAAGCTGTGCCTTACATGACCTCTACCTGGTCCCGGTTGTTTCTCTTGCTGGCGTTGTTTGCATCGCTGGCCTCGTGTCAAGGTCCGACACCACAACTGACCGAGGTGGACAGTGCGCCTCCGCGTCCCGGCGAGGACTTTGTCTTTGTGTTCCTGGAGGTGGGAGAAGCTGCGGGTGAGCTAACCCCTGAGCAAGTCCGCGAAGCCTCCCTCGGCCATCGTGCGAACATCAAGCGACTAGGCCAGGATCGAATCTTGCTGCTGGCGGGACCATTTGGTGAGCCGCGCTTGGAGCCTGCTCACAGAGGGATTTTCATCTTCGACGTGGAGAGCATGGAGGAGGCTCGTGAGCTGACGTCGACGGACCCTGCCGTGCAGGTGGGTGCTTTTTCGATGACGGCGAGTCCTTGGAGGAGCCCCTCTGACCTACGCGAGGTCCATGAGTTGGAATTGGCTAGACAGGAGAGCGGAGAGGCCTTTGTTGGCCGTGCCTACGTGATGGGGATCGGGTTTCCTGCGGACGCTGCGCAGCAAGCCCTGGCTTCGCTGAACGAGGAGAGGAAGATTCCCTTCATGGGCGAGTTCGGCGGCGAGAGAGCAGGCGAAGTGCTGTTTGTGCTGATCACTGATTCTGTGAATGAAGCGCGGGCTTGGTTGACGGACGCGCCCGGGGGTGTTGACGTCGACTGGAACCTGAGCTCTTGGTACGCGACGGACAACCTGATGCGAATGCTGGACTGAGCTCCAGCCTCAGCGATTCTTGCGTCCCGTTTCCAGCTTGTTGCGGACCTCGCGTTTGACTCGCGCTGCCATAAGAGCTTCGTGCTCGCTCAGGAAATCCTCCACCCGTGATTCGTCGATGGGGATCAGAGATCTGAGCGCCCAGGAGAGCCCCTTGGCGACCATCTCGTCCTTGTCGCCGGCGAGAGCTTGGCAGATCTTGAGCGTGCGCTGCGCATCGCCGGTTCCTCCACGCGAGGCCATGTTCAACGGAATTGTGGACGCCAATGCGGCCCGCCTCCACCACCTGTCACGGGAGTTCGTCCAGCGCATGACTTCGGCATCGGTCAATGAACCAGCGCGCCACGCCTGGCCCGCGATCGTGGTCGAGAACACATCCACGGAGGTCCAGTTGTCCATGCCTTTGCCGAGGCGCTTGAGCTTTGGAATGCTCAAGCCATCTCGCAGCGAGGTGCGCAAGCCAAACAACTCGTAAGCGAGTTGGCGACCCTCGAGAGTGTTCTCTGCGATGATGGCGAAGGCCAGATCGTGAACCTCAGAATCGCTCCACTCTTTGGTTTGCTTGCGGACGGCCCGGGCTACCTTGCGGATTTGCGGGACAGCGACTCCCAGATTCTCCATGGCGCTTGGGAAGTAGGACAGAGTCGCGGCCAGCCGGGCGGGATTGGTGTATCCGCGCAAGTCACGGATCGCTTGCCGAGCAACTTGAAGGCGCAGCTTGGGTCCGGGGGGCTTGGTCATCTGGGTCTTCGCTTAGTTCTCGCTGTGTCCGTGTCCTCGAAAGCGGGTTTCCATTCAATGCCTTCGCGCATGCCTAGTCCAATGTGAACCTTGGAGTCTTTGCTTCCAAGCTGATTGGCCTTCGCGACTTTGATCAAAGAGCGAAGCGCGCTCGCCGGCTTGGTACTCACATCGATAAACCCCACCTGACGCCCCCGGACGCCATAGGGTCCAGGTTCGATGATCAGCAGCCCCGCGGACCTGCCAACGTCATCGATTTGCTCCAAGTCCTTGACTTCGTTGGTCGTCGCATAGAGCAGGTTGCCTACTAGGCTCTTGTCCCACGCCAAGGGTTGCAACATGCCTTCAAGCTTCCTGCACTCTGCGTCCGTTTTGGCGTAAAGGATGACGAGTCGTTGGGAGTCACAGGCGGCGACATTCAGTGCCACGCGAACGTCCTTCAGATACGGCAATCCAAGCTTGCCTAGATCGCCTTGCTTGGGCTTGGGGTAGTCCTTCAGAATCTCGTCCATGCGTTGTGCCATGGCGTCGGCGTCTTCAAAGGTGTTGCGCATGGAGCGGCCGGGGCTCACCAGGTGCTTCTTGCCCGCCGGATCGAGGATGGCGAAGAGTGAGTTCTTGGTCGGTGTTTGGAAAAAGTAGGTCGACTTCATGAACTCCATTTCTTGCGCGTCTTCATAAGTCACGAGGCGCAGGCAGATGAATCCGCGGGAGGCGTTCACGACGTCTTTGTCAGACAGGTAACTCCTGTCCATCAGTTGCTTGCCAGGTCACCAAATCCCGGGAACGTCGTGACAGGCGGGGGCGCCGGACACCAAGAGAATCGGGCGCCCGGTTTGTTTCGCTGCCGCCAAAGCAGGCTCCAGGGTTCCGAACCATGCGATGCGTTGGTCGACAGCGCTCCAGTCAACGGTGGGTTCCGGGCGAGGCGGCCCTGTGCTGTCCCCTGCGCGGCGCCCTTGTGCAACGCTCAAGCCCATCAGGCTGAGGCCGAGGAGTGTGGATGTGACAGTCTTGAGAGAGAAGCTCATGGTTGATTCTTCGCAGCGCTCTTGGGATCACGGCAGCGGCCAGCGTGGCCGCCCAGATGACTCTGGATTCGCCTGCCACAGCAAAACCTCTTTTGCGGCCCATGGTTGTGCCCTTCCCCAGGCTTTGGCGCCAATGGATCCTCCCCCGTTGGGAGCGGTGGCGGGCCACACTAGGGTCCTTGAATTGGGCGAAAGGGCTGCAACGGCGGGGGATTGAGCAAACTCGCTACACTCGGGGAGACCCCAGATGAGGCTTCCCCCCCCGAGCCGTTTGCGCATGGAGATCACCATGAAGTCCCTGCCCACCATTGTACTGCTCTTACTCTCCGGCAGCGTTGCCGCCCAGTGTGAGATCACCCGTGTGACCTTGCCCGGTTCCATTGCCCGGGTGGGTGGGTTCCGAGATGGACGCATCACTTTGGTCGATGGGCAGTCGAACATTTTGAGTTTCGAACCAATGGGAGGTGCCTGGGTGCAAACGAACTCGTGGCACCCCCCAGGCGGAGGACTCTTCCTCGTGGCCCATGGGGAACATCATGGTTCCATGACGGTGGGCTGAGTCGAGGAAGGAGGAAACGGAGAGGGCCGCCTGCTCGTACAGGAGGCTTCACTTCCGGTGGCGATGCTGATGGCTAGCGATGCCGCGGTGTACGACTCCTTCGGATCGGGCTTGGCCTTGCACGATGATCTGATCGTCATCGGTGCCAGCATGTCCGTCTACGATGTGGGGGCCTGCGGACCTGGCAAGGGCTACGTCTTCGAACGAACACCAGGTGGTTGGGTGGAGGCTGCGATCTTCGCCCCCCATGGCTACGGAGGGGTCGCCACCCTGTACGGATTCACCCTGGACACGGATGGCGCGACGATCATCTTTGGGGCGCCGGCCGACGATGGCGCTTTCCTGAATGCGGGAGCAGTTTACGTCTACGAAAGAGACAAGGTGCTGGGTTGGCACGAGACCGCCAAGTTGATCGCGTCGGATGCCACGACGGGCTACTGCTTCGGCTCGGACGTGGCCGTTGACGGAAACCAGATTCTGGTGGGGTCCCAGGAGGCAGGCTCCACGGCGAATGGCGCCGTCTATGTCTTTGAAAAGCAGGGCAGCGTCTGGGCAGAGACCCAAGTGTTGCGCGCGAGCAACGGCATGCCCATGGATGCCTACGGTGCCTCTGTTGATCTGGATGGTGACCGTGGGGTTGTTGGCGCTTCTGGGGTCGACTCGGCCGCGCAGGATTGTAAAGCGATCTACATCCTTGAGCGTGGCGCCTCTGGGTGGTCCGAGATGAGCAGCGTGGTGGCTAGCGACGAGGCACTTTCCAACCGGCGTTTTGGCAAGGATGTCAGGATCGACGGCAACCAGGTGCTATGGAGCGGCCAGTGGAGCACTGAGGCGCGGCTGACTTCGATAGGCGTTGCATTCGCCGCGAACGACTGCAGTTCAACTCCGAATTCGAGCGGGTCAGCGGCGTCCATGTCCGTGCAGGGCTGCGACAGCCACATGGCGAATGCACTCGAGTTGCGCGCAACGGGTTTACCAGCCAACAAGCCCGGGATGTTCTTCCCCGGATCTATCGCTGCTCAATTACCGGCGGGAAATGGAACGCTCTGCATCGCTGGCCCTCAACGGCTCGTGCCTCTACTGGCCGATGCCGGTGGCGTGCTGGAGATGGCCTTGGACTTCCAGAGTTCCCAGGCGCTCTCCATCATTCCGGGATCCACTTGGCGCTTTCAGGCTTTCTTCCGCGATCCGGGAGTGGGTACCAGCTACGACTTCTCCGACGGAATCGCAGTGGAGATTCAGCTCTAGTCCTGCTTGCTCTTGGCCTTGCTGGAGACTCCGCCGGAAACCACGAAGGCCATCACGTCACTGGACGGAAGATCGATGGGCGTGACCCGTTCGCGGGGTACAAGGATCAGGTTGGCAGCAAAGTTGTAGGACTGCGGAACGTAGACGGCCACTTTTCCGGGGCGCCCGAAGTCCGCAAGGTCTTCGCGGGTGATGAAACCGATGACCTCCACCTCGGGTAGCGCAGAGAAAGAGAGCAGCACAGGCTCGTCGAATTTCTTGTCGTCCCCTACGAAGGCCTCGACCATGTCCTTGATGGCCGAGTAGATCAACTTGACGACGGGAACGTGTGTGAAGAGTCGATCAATGCGACGAAGGATCCAGCCCGTCAACACGTTTGAGGTCAGCATGCCGACCAAAGTCACGCTGAGCATAGTCACGAGGAATCCCACTCCGTCCCAGGCGAACAATTCGAGAGGCACCCGCAACTCGGTGAATGGAACCGCCCAGAATTCGTTCTCGGGTGTCTCTACTAGGTCGTCGATCCAGCGAAAGATCGTGAGCAGGATCCAGAGCGTTGCCGCAAGCGGCACGACCACCAGCAAGCCCTGCAGGAATTTCTTGAGCAGGAAGCGCACGGGGCCCCGCCGGCGTATGGGGCTCACCTTGGAGGGGCCGCTGTTGGATTGACTCACCATGAAGTCATTGCGCAACCAAGCGGGCGAGGGTTCAAGACGCTCGTCATGAGAATCATGAGCCGGGCTTCTCGACCAACTGCTTGAGCTTCTCCAAGTTGCGCTGATAGGCCGCAGTGAGCGAGTTTTGCATCATGTAGTGGAAGAGTCGGATGAATGGCATCGTCCCCAGGCTTCCCGCGTCGACCCAGGTCACCTTGGTGGTATCTCCCTGGGCCTCGAGCATGATGGCGCCCTTGGCCATCACCTCGCCGCTCGATCCACTCAACATCTCATCGAACCAAATTCCCTTGGCAGGGTCGCTGGCGGTAATTTCCCAGCGAACATTGGATCCCGATCCTTTGCTATAAGCGATCGCCCCCACGCCCAAATCTTCGCCTTCATAGGTGAATTCAAACTGGGCTTCTTCGTCGCTGGAAACGGAGGTCCACTCGGGCCAGCGGCGCAGGTCATTCAAGTAACCATGAATCTCTGCCGGGCTGGCGCGGATATTCGTGGAGACCTCTACGTCCCAACCATCGGGCGCAGCCATTCCGAGCCCGAAGAGTGCCATCAAGAACAGTAGGATCGGTAGCAGGCAATACTTGACGATTTTCATCGGTCCAGGATTTTGGTGAGTAGGTTGAAGGCGAGCCGGGGCAAGGCCGCATCTGGACGAGTGAAAGGCGTAGCCCGATAGCGTCCGAACTTCTCAAGGTAATAGTCCACGACCGAATCCTCGATTGCGCTATCCAATGGATAGGCGCCTTCTGCGGTGTGCATACGGTTCATCAAGGCCAGAAATCCAACGCGCTTCATGCCGTCCATCCAGGCGGTCACGCCTGCGCCCTGGCTTCTAGTTCCCATCAATTCGACTTCGTGTGCCGTCAACTCGCGACGGTAATCTCCGGCACGGAAGCCCACGCAGTGACCGTTCTCGACTTGCGCTTCCAATCGCAAGCGGGTGTCCGAC
>JBLIMI010000177.1:0-7012 GCA_047638655.1 Minisyncoccia bacterium
CATCCTCGAGGGCCGCCAGATTGGCTCCCTTGCGAATGGCAAGCCGAACCACAGCGGTGTCGAGGCGCTCGACCGCTCCATGCAGAACCGAACTCCCTCCTCGCTGACGTGCGTTGACATCGCTGCCATTGCCGCACAGGTCCGATACCGAAATCTGAGCCCACGTCGCTTGCGCGCACTCCAAGGCACCGCGGGCTGGCGTGAATCCCGACCCACCCTCCGGCGCTAGATTGGGCAAGCACCCTTGGTAGCGAAGCCGCCAGAAACCCGCTGTTCCGCTCAAGGCCGCCGCGTAGAGCGGAGTTCCACCAATCGGATGAAGCTTGTTCAGTTGTTCTGGGTGGGCATCACCCAATTCGGCGAACCGATCCCAGTCCCCTGCCAGGACGGCCTCCACGATGTCCAGGGTGACACCTGTGCCAAGCAGGAGATCGGCAATGGACATGTGACCACGCACGCTCGCCAAGACAAACGCGGATCGCCCCAGTTCGTCTCTTGCCGTTGCCAGACTCTCGTCCTTGTCCAGCAAGCTACGAACCAATTCCAGGTCGCCCTCGCGGACCGCCTTCAAGAATGGACCATTGCGGCGACGTACCAAGCCTGCCGCTGCGGAATAGCCGATTGCGCCTAGCGCCGGTACGGCCAAAATCGTCCCCAGGGACGCCAAGATTTGTCTTCGAGTTTGATGCATGTGATCGAGTCCTCCGACATGGAGAGCGTGGCTGCATCCTCCTCGGGGCCAACAATCCGAAATGATCCGAAGAAAATTCTTCGAGCGCCGTCAGCTCAACTCCAACCGGCCGTCAGGCTCCAGGGTCAAACTCGACCACAAGTCGCGCCGGCCGCGCGTGCTGTCCCTTCATGGCCTGCGCCTTGCGCTGCCCGCCTCCCCGCAACATGAAGAGCACCCGGTTCCCAGGGGCCCAGTCCTGTCGGTCGACCACCTCCTGAAGAATCGCTTTCAACTCGGGAGTGTGCTGACGGGCTCCCGACGCCAGTGGATAGCGCCAGGCTTCCACATCCCACTCGGCGCTCTCCGCTGTGTGTTCACGTAGGCTCAAGTTGTGGGGAAGCCCTCGCAGCCTAGGGGCATTCCCGGTGGCTTCGGCTTGAATTTCAAGCACTGTGGCAGATGCACCCGTACTGGCAACGGTCAGTTCCAAGCGCGCCGAAACGATGGTCGCGCCCTGCGGAACCTCGAGGGGAAATCGCAAGCCTGTCACGAAGTCCATTCCCAGATCCAAAGTCTCACCATTCAAGCGCATCTGGCCATTGGGACTCTCCACCGCGTCGTCGCTCACTCGCTCGATGGTCGCCTCCGCTCTTGCCGGAGTGAGGACATCAATCGCCAATCCCAGCGAGCTTGCGCTAGACCCACCTTGGGCTTGAACAAGAGCGCTGGCCAGGAAATCCCCGGGCTCGGGCGGGATCCAAGTCGTTACATAAGGCGGCGCGTAAACACTGGCCACCGAGATACCGTCCACGTGGAAGTCTACGCGATCTGCAAGTCCCGACGCGTTTGCCGAGAGCAGGATGGGGATCCCCGGTAGTGCTCGTCCGTTGGGTGCGCTGACGCCCACTGTCACGCTCGCTGCACCTTGGCAATCCGGCAAGAGCCAGTGGTTTACGCGCGTCGCTGCGCCAAGCGGATCGGTCACGGTGAGTTCCACACGGTAAGCGTAGAAAGAACCGTCGCACGGCGTTGGCGACAGCAACACGTTCGCCGCTGAACTCGTCAGGGGATCTTCGGGATGCTCGTGATTGCCGTGACGGAGAAAAATCTGCCATGAATAAGACAGACTGTTCGAGGGATGCTCGGCGTCGAGGACGATGGCCTCCAATGCAAGAGGCGTCGTTGCGACGGTCGAATAGAGTGCCCCATTAGCAAAGCTCGAAATTTGGACACTGGGCGCACTGTTCCCAAGCTGCACAAGGCTCGTCGCCTGCCCGGTCAACTGGCCTTCGTCCATGACGATCAATTCGACCACGGCTAGCGCAGGCTCACCGCCAGGGTTTTCGAAGTCATGTCGGGGGCTCGGCTCGTCCGACTGCGCTCCGTCACCAAAGTCCCAATGGAAGCTCAATTCACTGTCCTCGGGATCAATCGAGAGGCTTCCGTCGAAGCGGCCCGCGACAGTGCCCCCCTCTTCCTGAAGCTCACTAGAGAGCACGGACTGGGGCGCAACGTTTCCCGAACCAGTGAAGCGCAGACGGCGAACCGCGTTGGTACTCAGGGAAATGTAGATAACACTGCCATCGTTCGGATCTTGCACGGCAAAAACCGGCGAACTCAAGGAACCAAACTTGAGCACCTCCAAGAGTCTGTCCTCTTGATCGATACGAAAGCCACGCATCCAGTTGCCGCTGAAGTCCATTTGCATGAACATTCCAGAGAAGTCTCCAAAACCAAAGGGCGAGAGCCATGTTCCGCCTACCGCACACCAACCGGAGAAAGGATCCCCCGCTACTGGGCAGGTCGCGCTCCCAAGCTCCGAAGGCCGGGCCTTGCCATCCACATAGACAGGCACTCGAGCAATGTTTCCACCGTGGCGCCAATCGATCATGGGCCGGTGGTGCATAAAAGTCGGCGTGTCCTGCGCGATTTGGACATTGAAATCGCACGGATTGGAAAAGCGCGGATTGTGATCCGCTTGCTCTTGCTTGATCAGTTCCTGGAACGAGAAGTACGGCTGATCACAGCCCGACTGACCGTGTAGAGGGTTTGGCGCGTCCAGGTTGAACGTTTCCGCATGCTTGTAGCCGTACTGCCCCGTCATGCCTTCGTAGATCGGCCAACCAAGGTTTTCGCCAGGTCCATCGACCACGTGCAGGTCTTCCCAACGGCTCCAACCCACGTCACCGATGTAGAGCGATCCCGGCTCGCCCAAGCTGGGCTCTGAATTTCCTGTACCAGGCCGGACGCTGAATCGAAACGGATTGCGCAGCCCCAAAGCCCAAACTCTGGAGCGCGGAGATCGAGGCTGGGCATCATCGTAGAACGGGTTGGAGGGCAAGCCATCCCCCGTGACCGGGTCGATCCGAAGCATCTTCCCGGACAGGCTTCCGATCATTTGAGCTCGAAATGCACCTACGTTGTCTTCGGGGCGAATGATTCCGTCGGCCAAGGCCTGTTGCCAGTACGTGCCGGGGGAGCTACCTGTGTCGACAACTCCGTAGTTCGCTCCGTCGCCTGAAGAGGCGAGCAACATCCCATCGGCACCTATGGCGAGCGAACCCGTTCCGTGGGACTCGTAGAGGATCGGCACCCCCGTGCTGGCTGTCTCACCGAGCAGTACAAAGCGGCTGCCCGCGAGCAAAGTCTTGTGGTCCGTGGCAGGATCAGCAGCGAAGCGAGTGATGCGACCGATCGTGGCCGCAAAGTACTCGTTCTGCTGTGGATCGTAGGTCGGCGTCCCCGCATGGATCAAGTGGTGCCGATCCACCACGTAGTAGGTGTAGAACAACCCGTTCGTCAGGAACTCCGGATCGAGAGCAAAGCCCAGCATTCCAAAGTCACGCCAACTGCCGACTTCATCAGAAATGTCGAGCAACGGCGGGACAACCAACGCCCCATTTTCGACCGCATGCACTCGGCCAGCGCGCCCCCAAACGAAGGCTCGCCCCCCCGCGTCAAAGACCACACCAACCGGGCCATCGAGGTCCTGCAGAAATGGCTCATCGACGTAACCGTCGGGAAGTTGTGCGCTTGCTGTGGCCAACACTGGAAAGGCCGCGATGATCAAGCCGAGCACTCGGGGGAACCGCATGGAAACTGGGGGTGAAGGTCGGGAGTCCCCTAACCCTAAGCCAATCGTGAGTCTTGGCAACCAACGCGGCCCTGTCCCTGCAGGATTCCTGTTCGAAAGATCCCTTGAGCCGCTGGCGCTCCCTCAGAGGGCCGAGCGCAACAGGCTCAGGTAACGATCAACAACTGCAGTCATGGAGTGTTTCGCCTGGATCCGATCCTGTCCTGCCTCGGCCAGACGGACACGTAGCGCTTCGTCCTCGATCAGGCGTGACAAACTGGACTTCCAGGAGCGCTTGGCATTCACGGTCAATGCGCAAACATCGTGCTCGAGCAATTCCGCCGTGGCCCCCACATCCTGTCCCACCACGACCGCACCACACGCGTAGTATTGAAGAGCCTTGATCGGTGACTTGCCGTGAACAAACGCGTCATCCGGCAAGGGCAACAAACCGATGTCGAATGTGCGCACCGCATCGGGCTCACGACCGGGTTCATAGGGGATGTGAGTGAACTCCAGACCCTCAAAAGAAGGGCGCTGGCCACAGTGCACGCTGAACCGCAACTGGGGATAGATCTCCAGCAACTCGGACATGACCGGAACCAACGGCTCCAGAAACACCAAGTTCCCTGGGGATCCAGACCAGCCCACGGTGAGCTGCCCAGCAACGGGTTGGCGTCCTTCCGTGTTCCACAGATTCGTGTCAACGGACATAGGCAGAGTCTCCACCCGCCTAGCGCCCGCCGCCCTTTGATCGGCGGCGATCACTCCGTTGGCGGCGATGCACAAATCAGCCGATCCAACAGTGCAAGCCAGTCGGCGTTGCAACTTCGTTCGAGTCACAAGGCCATAAGGCTTTCCAGCTCGCATCCAAATGCGATCGTCTGCGTCATAGATGAGCACCTTGGCGTGCTTGGCGATTCGCTTGATCTTGGACCTTGAAAGCAGCGTCTTCTGCAGAAGAACCACGTCGTACTCGGCCAAGCGCTCGAAGTCTTCAAACTCCTTGGCGAGGGCATGCTCGATCTGCACCCCATGTTCAAGAAACGCTTGGCGGTACTGGTGGATCCGGAAGTGAGTGCTGGGAGTCTCCGGTCCGCCAAAGGTGAGCGCGAATAGCTTCAAGACTCGACGTTGTTCACGTACCAGGCCAATGTGCTGGCGATCCCCTCGCGCAGTCCCGTCTTCGGCTCCCACCCCAACGCGGTCAATTTGCTCGTGTCGAGCCACTTGCGCGGAGTGCCGTCCGGTTTGGTCGCGTCGTAAACGACGTCACCCCTATAGCCCACCGTTTCGCGGATCAAGGAAGCGAGGTCCGCAATCGAGATGTCCTTGCCGGTCCCGACGTTGATGATTTCTGGCGAGTCATAGTTCTCCATCAAGAAAACCGAAGCGTCCGCCAAGTCTTCCACGTGCAAGAATTCCCGCTTGGGAGTGCCGGAGCCCCAGAGGGTAACGGTCGGCGCTCCACTCTCCTTTGCATCGTGAAACTTGCGGATCATCGCCGGCAACACGTGGGATGTTTCGAGATCGAAGTTGTCTCCGGGGCCATAGAGATTGGTCGGCATCAGCGAGATGCCCTGGAATCCATATTGCTTGGTGTAAGCTTGGAGCATGGTGATGCCAGCGATCTTGGCCACGGCATAAGCCTTGTTCGTTTCCTCGAGCGTGCCCGTCAGCAAGCAGTCCTCCGTCATCGGTTGAGCGGCGTGCTTGGGGTAAATGCACGAGGAGCCGAGGAAGAGCAGCTTCTTGGCTCCATGCCGATGGGCCGCATCGATGACGTGAGTCTGAATGAGCAGATTGTCGCGGATGAACTCCCCCGAGAATTGGTCGTTCGCGAGGACCCCGCCCACTTTCGCCGCCGCCAGGAAAACGTACTCCGGCTTGTTGTCCGCGAACCAGCGCTCGACAGCAGTGCAGTCGGTCAGGTCCGCCTCAGCGCGGTGCAATTCTTGTACGTGCTCGTAGCCTTTAGCCTTCAGTCGACGGGTGATGCCAGAGCCGACCATCCCATGACTGCCCACGACGCAAACCCGGGAAGACTCATTCACTGGCAATTCCGGTCAAAGTCACCGTGTGCCCCGCTTCCCGCAAGGTGCGCTCCTGGCGCGCGAGTTCGTGGTCGTGATCGACCATCATCTTGACCAGTTCGGCAAAGCTTGTTTTTGGAGTCCAACCCAACTGCTCGCGGGTGCGGCTCGGGTCTCCTCGCAGAGCTTCCACTTCCGCGGGACGGAAATACCGGGGATCGATCTCCACATGCTCTTCCCAGTTCAGGTCGAGTTGCTTGAAGACCAGTTCGGCAAACTCCTTGACCGTGTGGCTCTCTCCCGTAGCGATGACCCAAGTGTCGGGTTCATCGCGCTGCAACATCATCCACATGGCTTCCACGTAGTCGCCGGCGAATCCCCAGTCGCGGCTAGCGTCCAGGTTGCCCAGATAGAGCTTCTGCTGCAGCCCTTCCTTGATGCGAGCCGCGGCGCGCGTGATCTTGCGCGTCACGAAAGTCTCGCCGCGCCTGGGCGACTCGTGATTGAACAGAATGCCATTGGCCACAAACATGCCGTAAGACTCGCGGTAGTTGAGTCCATAGAAGTGGCCGGCCACCTTGGATACCCCATAAGGGCTGCGCGGGTGGAACGGTGTGTTCTCATCTTGGGGCGGCGGCATGGAACCGAACATCTCCGAGGAGCCCGCCTGGTAGAAGCGCACCTTCTTGCCGGAGTGATCGCAGAAGTCCCGTGTCGCTTCGAGCAAACGCAGAGTCCCCATGGCCACCACATCGGCGGTGTACTCGGGTTGCTCAAAGGAGACCTTCACGTGGGACTGCGCGCCCAAGTTGTAGATCTCATCGGGCTGGACCTTCTCGATCACTCGTCGCAGCCCTGTTCCATCGGTTAAGTCTCCGTAGTGAAGGAACATCTTCACCCCGGTCCCGTGAGGGTCCTGGTAGAGGTGATCGATACGGGCGGTGTTGAAGGTGGAGGAACGGCGGGTGATGCCGTGCACCTCGTACCCCTTACCGATCAGGAGTTCTGCCAGGTAAGAGCCGTCCTGCCCCGTGATCCCTGTGATGAGCGCTTTCATGACGGAATAGGATACGATGCGCGCCCCGATTTTTCTCTCCCCAATGGGCACACGATGGGGTTCGCCTGCGAGGCATCCAGGAGTTCGTGCTACCCGAGAAACTGATGAAGCAAATCAAGCATCTGTGGTCCTCCTGGCGTCGCGCCGCCCTCGCAACGGATAAGGGCGCTCGCCAG
>JBLIMI010000178.1:0-7009 GCA_047638655.1 Minisyncoccia bacterium
CTCGGCTTTCAATCTCATTCTGCGTGACACCTTTCACATGGTGGGTGTCTTTATCGTGGTCTGGATGTTCAGCACGCCGATTTTCTATCCACCGAGCATCATCACAGCCCCCAAACACCTGGGGCGCTACGATTTCATCCTCGAGATCAATCCGATGTATTGGCTGATCGAATGCTATCGCAGCGTGATGCTCATGAATCAGTTCCCCGATCCGTCGTTGATCTTGCGCCTGGCCGTGGTCGCCGTGCTGGTCTTTGCCGCCGGCTCGACTTTCTTCCAGTCTCAGCGGGATCGATTCCCGGACCTCCTCTAGCGGCCATGAATCCTTCCGAGCAACAATCGTCCAGTGCTATCTTGGCCAAGGACTTGGGCAAGGCGTACCAGATGTACGACAAGCCCGTTCATCGCCTGTGGGACATGATCCTTCCGGGGAAGAAGCGCTATCGGGAGTTCTGGGCGGTGAAGAACGTCTACCTGGACATTCCTCACGGAAGTACTGTGGGCATCATTGGCGAGAATGGCGCCGGCAAGAGCACCCTGCTCAAGCTGTTGACAGGAATCACCAAACCCAGCACGGGCTCGGTGACTGTGAAAGGCCGCGTGGCCTCCTTGCTCGAACTCGGTGCTGGCTTTCATCCCGAGTTCAGCGGTCGCGAGAACATCTACTTGAACTGCTCCATTCTCGGCATGCGCAGCGAGGAGATCGACGAGCGCTTGGAAGAGATCATCGCCTTCTCAGAACTTGGCGACTTCATCGATCGGCCCGTCAAGACCTACAGTTCGGGCATGTACGTGCGTCTCGGATTCTCCGTGGCGGCGTCCGTGGATCCTGACATTTTTATTATTGACGAGGCGCTCTCGGTGGGCGACGAGCACTTCAAAGGCAAGTGCACCAATCGGCTCAACCAGTTTCGCGAGAAAGGCACCACCATCATTTTCGTCTCCCACGACATGGGCTCCGTGAAGAGCATGTGCCAGAACGTGATCCTGATGGACAAAGGTGAAGTTCTGGAGCAAGGGACTGCAGAAACGGTGGCGGACGAGTATCTCAAGCGGGCGCATGCGCGGGGCAATGAACGCCTCTCGGCGCTCAACCGGGGTTCCTCCGAGTACCCGCGTTGGGGAAGCGGAGAGATGGAGATCTACGAACTCCTGATGGCGGACCAAGGAGGCGAGCAAGGCCACGTCTTCCGTTCCGGAGCGCCGTTCCAATTGACTTTGAACTATGAGTGTCACGAGACCGTGCACAAGCCAGTCTTTGGCATCGGTATCTATCGCTCGGATGGCACCTACATCAATGGCTCCAACCACCACTGGCGTGATCAGCCCATCGTTCTGGACGAGGTCAAGGCCGGCGAGAAAGGCAGCGTGGTGATGGACTTCGCTTCTTTGCCGTTGCTCGCGGGTCAGTACTACATCACGACCTTCCTCTATGATCACTCGAAGGCCGCGCCCACAGCCATCGATCACCAAGAGCACGCGATCACCTTTGAAGTGGTGGATCCCAGGAACCATCAACACGGAATGCTCTACTTGCCGACCCGCTGGACCATCGAACGCGGTGGCGAGGCCAATTCGGAGGTGTCGAGCTCGTGAACGACCCGACGCTTGCTCTGCCTTTTGACCAATACCAGCGCTATCGCCTGGTGACGGACATTTTGCAGCATGTGCGCGCGGGGCAAACCCCCATGAGCGTCCTCGATGTGGGCGGTCGTACCGCATTGTTGCGCAAGTTCCTGCCCGACGATCAAGTCTTCATCGTTGACGTTGAAGAGTCCGAGGAGGAAGGCTTGGTGCTCGGGACCGGTTCGTGCCTGCCGTTCCAAACGGATAGCGTCGACGCGGTGGTCACCTTCGACACCCTCGAGCACGTGCCGCCCGCTTATCGAGCGGACTTCCTGGCCGAGTGCCAGCGGGTGGCCCGTCGTTGGGTGGTGATGGCGGGCCCCTACGACACCCCTGGTGTGGCCCACGGGGAAGAGCTACTGACGCAGTTCTTGAAAGACAAGCTCGGTATCGAGCACCGCTATTTGGCGGAACATGCTGCGCACGGTTTGCCCAAACTGGACGAGACGGAACGTGCTTTGTCCGCCGGTGGCGCCCGGGTGGTGAGCATTGGTCACGCCAACTTGCACCGCTGGTTGGCCTTGATGAGCGCAGAACTCTACCTGGACCACACGGCGCCCTTGCGTGCCCTGGCGGCAAAGTACTACGAGTTCTACAACAGTGCCATGTACGCCTCGGACCACGCCTTACCCGTTTATCGGCACGCCGTGGTGTGCGCACTGGGGGACGCTCGGTTGCCTGTTGCGGAAGAGCTCTTGGGCCCGCCGCATTCTCCGGCGGGAAGTTTTGAACCCGTTTCGCACGTGCTCTCCGAGCTCTTGAAGTTCGATGTGCAGCGCGATGTGATCACGAAGGAATGGGAACGCCTAGAAACAGTCAACGCCGATCTGCATCTGGATTTAGATGGGCACAAGGACTCCTTGTTGGTCCTGAACGAGACCAATGAGGTGCAATCGGAGATGATCGAGGAGCTCAGAGGGCGCACGGTCGAGTTGCTGTCCAACGAAGAGGAGCTGTTGGACTCGGTCAAGGAGCAACAGGACGAAATCAAGCGTCAAGAGGCGGAGGTCGTCCGCGAGCGCACGGAGGGGGCCAAGTTGGCCCAAGTGCTGCGCACGGACCTCGAAGCTCACCAGCAGCTTGCCGCGCGCTTGCAAGAGAGCGAGGCGGGCCTGACCGTTCGGGTCAACGAACTGGAGAGTCGTCTGGATCAGGCCAACATCACCCTGGGTGAGAAGCAGGTGGCCCTGGATATCGTGCGCCGCGAACTGACCGCGCATCGTCAAGTGATCGATGCTATGAGCTCCCAATTGAGAGATCGCTGGGGAAACCTGTTGCGCGCCTTGGGTCTGAAGTAGGGTCGGGGCTCCGCCCCGCACTCTCGCTCCCGATTCTATGCGCCTGACCTGCCTGATTCTGTTCCTTGCTCTCGGCTCTTCTGATTCGCTTGCGGCCGCTGCGGCCCTGCGGTCCGAGACTGAGTCCCCCTGGAGTATGGAAGTCATTCCCAGTCCGGCCATGGGCTCTGCACGTCTTCCCAACGTCACCGATGGGGCTGACGGCAAGCTCTACTTGACCTGGGCCGAGGACCGAGCCGACCTAACCGTGCTTCTTTTTTCCACCCTTGGTGAAGACGGCTGGGAGGAGCCCCATGAGTTCGCCCGCTCCGATCATTTCTTCCTGAACTGGGCTGACTTCCCCGGGTTGGTGGCCGATCACGAAGGCCATTTGTTGGCTTACTGGCTCTTGCGGGACGGAACACGTCACGGCTACACGGCGCAGATTTCCCTATCCAGCGATGCGGGGCTGACCTGGAGCCCGACGCAACGATTGCACGAGGACAAGACCAGCGGTGAGCATGGTTTTGTTTCGGTGGTGCCTGCAAGGACGGGCGGCTTCCTCGCTGTCTGGCTGGACGGCCGCAACATTACGCCTGGAGAGGATGGGCATGGCACGGGATCGATGGCGCTGTATTCGCGCAAGATCCTCACCACGGGAACGCTTGGCGCGGAACGAGTGATCGACGAGCGCGTGTGTGACTGCTGCCAAACGACCTTGGCCGCACATCCCGGCGAGGATCCCCTCGTGGCCTACCGCGATCGTGATCAGGAAGAGGTGCGCGACATCTCCATCGCTCGTCTGACTTCGGAGGGTTGGAGCCAGCCCATGCCCTTGCACCAGGATGGTTGGCTGATCGCCGGGTGTCCAGTCAATGGCCCGCAACTCGCTTTGACTGACTCCCATCAGTTTGTGGCTTGGTTCACCGGCGCGGGTGAAGGTGGGGGGAGTGTTTATGCGGGGACGGCTCTCAAGGGTCAGCTGGGGTTCGGATTCCCGATCCACATCGACGCCGGGAGCCCGGTCGGTCGCGTGGACATCGCTGCGCTGGGCGCGGGCTACGCACTGGTCACTTGGCTCGAGCACACCGAGGCCTCCAGTGGAGAGTGGCGCGCCCAAGTCGTTGCTGCAGGCAAGCGCATTGGCGACCCGCTTGCGCTTTCCAGTATTACCACGGAGCGTTCCAGCGGATTTCTACGCATGGCTCCTGTGAGTGGAGGCGTCGTCGTGGCTTGGACTGTTCCAGGCAAACCCTCCAGCATTGAGACCGCGCGGGTCTTGGTGCGCGTTCCAGACGGGAAGTGATGCGCCGCTGCTAGCGCAGACGGAAGACGAGAGCGTCTCCGGCGGGAAGCTCTCTCTGCAGAGGGGTTTCAGCGCTGGCTGCCCCGGCGGGGTGGATCCACTCCACCTCGAACTCTCCGATTCCTTGCAGTTGCACACGCAAGGGAGCGAGGGCAGCCCGCTGTTCTGGTGCTGCAGCGTTGGGGAGGGCCACGCACAGCCATGACTCGCTGCTCTGCTCGTATTGCTGGACTCGCAGCCAGGGAAACCCGGGCCCCTCCTGAAGCGGACGTATGGACCAGCTCGGGATCGGATCCGAAGGGACGTACTCCGACACAGCGGCCTGCATCCGAGTGGCGTAGTTGGACTTGCCGGATTGGCGTTCCGCCAAGTAGCGCTTGCCATCTAGGTCGAGCCGCTTGACCTGTTTCGGGTGCGCCCCGTGCAGGGACGCAAAGAGGTCCCGTTCAAGGGCCGCGCCTCGGCGATCGTGAGTGCCCAGATCGCCGAGTACAAGCAGGCGCCCGCCTGACTCCAAGTGGGCCCGCAAGCGCGCTTCTTCTTCTTCACTCACGATCAAGAGGTGCGGCGCAACGAGTTGCCCGAAGCGCAACGCAGTCTTCCCATCTACCTGCTCCAGCGGCAACGCTCCGGGCAATGTTCCGAGGTCCTCGAGCAATCGCAGCATGGCCCGCAGCAACACCTCGCGTGTGCCGTGTTCGGTTTGATAGCTGGCGAAGCGCCTCATCCACGTGGGGCCATCGTGCAACGCGTCGCGCAACCAGGAGAGGGCCAAAGCGTCTGGAGCATGTAGCAGCGCCACACCTCCTGGCCGGGGAGCCCAGTCGGGGAGTTGCTTGTGAACGGCTCGAATGTCGCGAACAGCACGTGCCATGCGCTTGTGGTAGGGCGGTTGTTCAAGCAACTCGCGATCCGACCAGAGCAGAACGCCGTTGCCTCCTCGCAGCCAGTGTTCCCAGGCGATCCAGGCCGGACCATGCAGTGCCTTGGGGTCGCGAAACAAGGTGAGGTACGAGCGCTGTTCCGGTTTGCGCAGCGTGTAGAACAGTTCGCGGGAGTCGCGCAGGCGATAGACTTCCAGGAAGTCGAGAAAGGGCAAGACGTCTTCCACACCCACATCCCCAAAGGCGGTTCGGCCACTCTGGCCAAACAGTCCGACCGCTGTTCCAGGGGACTCGCGGCGAGTTGCGGCGGCCAGTTGTGACAGGGTTTGTCGTAACACCTCATGATGAAACGCGCGCCGCGCGAGCCAGGCGCCTACGTGCTGGGGGTCACCCCTCACCCAGGCCAGGCGAGTGCTATCGGTGTCCGGATAGGCAATCGCTTGGCCCTTGGCCGGCAACAGGTTGGACCAAAGTGGCGTGTCGCGCAGAAACCGACCATAGTTTTCCCGGCAAGCCACGCTGTGGCAGAGGTCGATGGGCGCGCCCCAGGGGGTCAGGCTCACTTCATCACCGAGGGATAAACCGAGCCCATGTTGCCCAGCCCGTGCGTGTATCGATCGGATCAGAACTTGTTCTAGCGCGGTCTGCGTGGAGGCTTCGCTCAAACAGGGAACGCGCACAAGTGCTGCCGGGTCACGTGAGTCCCAGTAGTCTTGCCAGAGCGTCGCATACCACTCGCGTTCCGAGTCGATGTGCAAGGCGTCGCGTCCCGGGGCATGCCCGACGTAGAAGGACAGGTTGTTCTCCAGGGTCCACTGCGCATCGTCGGGTCCTTCTACATTGACGCCGCCAAAGTCGCGCACCAATTCATCCGGCAGGGCTTCACCGGGGAAGCGTTCCCGCCAAACCAGAGCGGGGAAAGACTGCTGCGGCAGGCTGGCCGCCGCCATCAGTAGCAAGGTAGAGAACACCCTAGTCTGATCTCCTCATGAGCCGAGTAGGCTAGTGCAACGCCTTGAGCGGGAACATGGCGGGGATCAGGAACACAGCAACGGCGAACACGAGCACCAGTAGGGGCGCTCCAATCTTGATGAAGTCGCGGTATTTGTAATCACCCGGTCCCACCACCATCGCGTTCGCGGGATGCGCCACGGGCGACAAGAAGGCACAACTGGTCCCTGTAATGACGGCGATCACGAAAGCTCGGTCATCCACGGCCATCTCCTCGGCGATGGAGAGAGCCACCGGAGTCATGATGGTGGCCGCAGCGATGTGCGTGGTGACTTGGGTCAAGACGGAGGCTCCCAACAGCAATGCCGCCACCATGAAGTAGTGGGACCCCGTCGTGTCTCCCAGGGTGCGCAACTCTTGCGCCATGCGCTGGTCGAGTCCGCTGACTCGGAATCCCTGACCCAAGGCCAACATCCCGCCAATCAAGACCAAAGCCTGAACGTCGAGCATTTGGTAAAGGTCCTTGGCGGGGACGCACTTGGTCACGAGCAAGAACAGGGCTCCGCCGATTACGGCCACAGAGAGCGGCATCCAGCCAAAGAACCCTGCCGTCAAGACCACCGCCAGGGTCAGGATGGTGAGCATTGCCCCGCGCCCGATGGGGGGTGTTACCAAGAGGTCGAGCAAGATCAACTCGCGCGTGCGACGGATACGGTCCAGGTCGCGGTCGTGTCCTTGAATCAGCAGCGTATCGCCCACCTCCAGTTGCGCTTCAGTCAAACGCCCTGGCTGCACCTCGCCGTTCTTGGAGATGGCGAGGACGTTGAGACCGGTCCGTTCCTGGAAGTCGGTTTCCTTGAGCGTGTGACCTTCGAGGGGTGAGCCAGCGGGAACCACCGCCTCCACCAGTTGTACGTCGTTGGAAACCAACTGCGTGTCCTGATGGGGAGTGGCTTGCACCAAGG
>JBLIMI010000179.1:0-7006 GCA_047638655.1 Minisyncoccia bacterium
GGAGATCACCGAGTTCATCGCAAGTGGCCCCATCGTCGTTTTGCTCGATGGCTTCCACGAGTTCATAACCTTCCTCGATCACGCAGGAAGCCATGGATTGCACGGTCTGCTTCAGGTCCCAGGGGCCCCCGTCGGGTTCACGCAGGGAGTCGATGAGTTGAAGCAAACGCTCGAAGGCTGTGGCACGGGGAGTCGGCATGAGTCAGTCGGATGAGGACAGGGATCGGTAAGCGATGGGGTCGGTGGTGCTCGCCTCAGCGAAGCCCTTCAAGCGCAACAAACAAGCGTCACAGGTACCACAACTCTCCACCACACCCCAAGCGCTGATGTGCGGGTCGTAGCAGGTGTGAGTCAAGCCTAGGTCCACTTTCAACTCGATGGCGCGGCGCACGATGTCGCCCTTGGTCATGTCCAGGAGCGGTGCGCGAACCTGGAAGCGAGCGCCATCCTCGGCACCTGCGGCGGTGGCCACGGCGGCCAGCGCTTCAAAGGCTCGCAGAAACTCCGGTCGGCAGTCGGGGTAGCCCGAGTAGTCCACGGCATTGACGCCAATGTAGATGTCGCGTGCGCCGAGAATCTCCGCGTACCCGAGGGCCACCGCAAGGAAGACCGTGTTGCGCGCGGGCACGTAAGTGACCGGAACACCCTCACCAATTTCCTCGTCCAAGCGCTCTTTGGGAACGTCGACTTCTGCGGTCAAGGCCGATCCACCGAGAGCGCGTAGGTCGATGGCCACCGTACGGTGCGCCAACGCTCCGCCGGCCCGAGCCACCCGGGCTGCTGCCTCCAATTCGACCTTGTGGCGCTGGCCATAAGAAAAAGAGAGGGCGTGAGGCGCGAAACCCTGCTCATGGGCTTCCGCCAGGCATACGGCCGAATCCATGCCTCCGGAGAGCAGGCAAACGGCGGGAGGGAGGAATTCTTCTCTCATGGCTAGGCACGGTACCGTAATTGAGGAAGCGAGCAGCCCGCCCCCTCCCTCTGCAATCCTCAGCCAAATTCCGGACAATCTTGAACCAGTCCGGCAATCGGCGGCACTGAGGGCGCGATCATGAATCAGAACCTCCTCTCTTCTGCTCACCCTGTTCCTTCCTCTCGCGTACGCCAGCCACCGCAGCTCTCTCCCCGCAGACGGTCTGGATGCCTTGCTTGCCAAGTGTGCTGCGGCTTCCCGCTTGGATGCCTGGGAGGCACGCCACGACGGTCTGGTCTGCCAACTCATTCAGAGAGAGAATGACCTAGCGCGCGTCTTGCCCGCCCTACTCAATGGGTCTCGGCTCCAAGTTCTTTGCCCAATACACAATCACCTCCGACTATCCCTCGGGCCGTATGGGCTAGATCGAACCAGGAGGGGTGTAACGGCCAGGGGAGGGGCGACCAGCTGGGGGCCCCTCCGAGCCAGCCTTCCGTCAACGGGAGAGTTCTCCTTCCTCCCGCGAGGATTCGAGTCTATCCTGTTCGCCTCTCATCAGGCCGTCATCTCCAGCCCAGCTCTAGCACCGTGTCTCAGCCGACCACCGACCAAGTCCTCGACGCCCTCCGCCAAGTCCAGGACCCCGACCTCCACCAAGACATCGTGACCCTCGGGTTCATCACCAAGAACGAGGTCAACGGCGGCAAGGTAGATGTCATCATCAACCTCACCACGCCGGCCTGTCCCGTGAAGGAACAACTCAAGGAGCAGGCAGTCACGGTCATCCGTGCCGTTCCGGGCGTGACCGAGGTCAACGTAGAGATGACAGCCGTGGTGAAGGGCATGGGCGCCACCGATTCCAAGTTGCCCAGCAACATCGCTCACGTCATTGCAATTTCATCCGGCAAGGGCGGGGTGGGCAAGAGCACCGCCACGGTCAACCTGGCTTGCGCCTTGCAACAAACAGGTGCGCGCGTCGGCATCCTCGACTGCGATGTCTACGGTCCCGACATCCCCATGATGATGGGCCTCGCTGGTCAACCGCAATCGACTGGACAGAAGATCACTCCCAAGGAACGCTACGGCGTGAAGACCATGTCCATTGGTTACCTAGTGGAAGAGGACAAGCCGATCATGTGGCGCGGCCCCATGATCCACAAGTTCATCGAGCAGTTCCTACGCGACGTGGAGTGGGGCGAGCTCGACTACCTACTGGTGGACATGCCCCCCGGCACCGGAGACGCTCAGATTTCTCTGGCCCAAGTGGTGCCTTTGACCGGCGGCGTGTTGGTCACAACCCCTCAAGCGGTCAGCACTTTTGACGTGGCCAAAGCAGTGGCCATGTTCAAGCAGGTCAACGTGGATGTGCTCGGCATCATCGAGAACATGTCCGGCTATGCCATCGAGGGCACGGCTCCGGGCTCTGCCGGATCCGAGATCGAGTTCAAGGTGGGCAATGAGACGAAAAAGGTCTCCGTGGACGCCAATGGCCAATTCTCGACAATTGTTGACATTTTCGGCAGTGGTGGCGCTGAGGGCCTCGCCTCTCGATTCAACTTCCCAGTGTTGGGCAAGATCCCCCTCAATCCCGCCGTGCGCGTCGGTGGAGACGGCGGCGACCCCGTTGTCGTTGCCTACCCCGATTCGATTCTCGCCCAGCGATTCCGCGAAGTGGCGGGCAAAGTGGCGCAACGTATCGCCATGAAGCAGTTCTCGCTACCGATCCTGCAATAGCGCGAAAACGGCTCGCCCCGATTGAGACCAACTCAAGTTTCATAACCGATGGAACACCGGGGCGGGTAGTTCGCTCCTAGGGGCAGCGGTTACTCAATCCGAGAGTGGAGCAGCACTCCCAGGTTTACCCCTGAAGACCGCAGAATTCCCGAGCTATAAGGTGTGCTGCTCTTTCCTCGCGGCGTGCGATCGCCTGTCGCGCAGCGTCATTTGAGCTTGCGCGCGGCTTCTTTGAGAGTCTGCTTACCGCTGTCAAGGAAGAGGCTGAAGCCATCGGGGGTCAGCTTGAGCACGCCGTTGTCTCGACCTTCCATCGTGTAAGAATCCTTGTCCCCACCCAGGTCGATCAAAACGCCAATGGACGGTTTGTTGTGGTACTCGGAAGATCCCGTTCCGCCCTGGGACTGACGACCGGTTTTGTAAATGTCCTTGCCGCCTCCGTCGATGGCGATGGCCACTCCAGTTTGCGCCGCTCCACCCAGGGCAAGGTCGCCGCAGCTATAGACATCGTCTCCACCGTCTTCGAGGAAGTACCCGACCCCTTCGTCCCAAGCCATGCCCGTGTGGGCCACGGAGCGGCCCGTGTAGGTGTCGTTTCCCGCACGGTCCCAACGCACGGCCGCGCCCTGGTGCACGCCAAATCCCTGGGAGTAGCGGGTGCCAAAATTCTCGTCATCTCCCCCGTCGTCGTACATCAACGCGAAGGAGAAAAAGTAAGCCCCGCCCTGGCTGAAGTTGCCCGATTGGTAACGGTCCGAGCCATCCCCCAGGTCAATCAGGGCCGCCACGCCCCCGGCCATGCCTCCTCCCGATCGAATTCCGGTGCAGTATCCCTGGGACGCTCCGTGGTAAATCTCGGGACCTGAATTGCCGTAGACATCAGGCCAGTGCAGGTCCGCCAAGTAGCTGTCGTTGCCGGCGCCGTCCACGAGGGCCGAGAACCCCCAGGTGAGCCCGCCCCCCTGGGCGAAGGCCCAGGCTTCGTAGGTGTCATCTCCGCGCACGTCATAGAGCAAGCCCGTACCTGCCAGGGCGTGGCCCTGGCCGTAGTCTTCCATGGTGTAGCGATCGTCCCCTGCTAAGTCGAGCAGAAGGGCCGCGCCAAACACCGCAGCCCCTTGGGTGAAGCGTCCACCACCGTAGGTGTCGTTGCCTTCCACGTCCACCAGCATGACGCAGCCGCCCACCGCACTGGCTGGGCCCGGCGTGCCGCTGTAAGTGTCGTCGCCCTTGAGGTCGAGCACGATCGAGATCGACTGGAACGGCTCGCTGACGGCGGCGGCGCGCTCGTACTGATCATCCCCGTCAAGGTCGATCACGAGGGCAGCGTACCCCTTGTAGATCGTCTTCTTGGTGCCGCCGAGCACGACGCGACTGGTCTCCGCGTCTCCCACCACAGCACGCACGTCCCCTTCAAAGCCCAGGACCGCGGTGCGTTCCTTGACGCGCCGCAGACGGCCCTTGAGCGTGTCGAGGAACGCGGGCTCTGCCAGTCGGGCAAGACGTGACATGATCGCCAGGATGCGCGCATGATCCACTTCTGCGGACCGCAATAAGGCCGTCCAGTCCGAGATGCACGCGTTCTGATCTGCGTTCAGCTCCTCCTTAGGAAAGTGGCTGCGATACCAAGCCTCGCGGAACTCGCCCGCCGTCTCGAAGATCAAGTCCCGTTGCGCGTCATCCAGTTGCGCGTAGGCCAATTGCAAGAGCGCATTCGCCTCGCCTACAAAGCTGGAGAGGGCTTCGAGTAAGGCCAGGCCTTTCAACTCGCGGTTGAAGATCCACTCGAGTTGAACATCAAGGTCTTCGAGATCGCCCTCCGACTCCGCAGACTGCAGTTCGAGATCGAGAAAACCGGCCACCCCGGGCCAGAGTTCTGCTGTTCTTGCCTGAGCCTTCTTTTGGAGCGGTTGGGACAACATGTCGCGCAGGTCACGTGCGATGGCAGGAGGCGTCCAAGGCTCGATTAGAGCGCGTTCAACGCACTTGAGACGGTGGGACACTCCAGCCCGCCGCGACGGAATGCCCGCCAGATGCTCCAGCACAGTTCGGTACTCCTCTTCCCCACCGTGCTCCGCAATGGCGCCTTCGATCAAGGTCCAGAGCGCTGGGCGCTCTTCCTGAGAAGCGATCGCCACCCCGGCGAACAGGACCAACCCAAGAACTAGACGCCGCACGATTACAGCAATGCGGACAGCACCGAGCGCGTGGCGTGGCTCTTGTTCAAGGTGTAGAAGTGCAGTCCGGGCGCGCCTCTGTCCAGCAACTCGCGGCACTGGCTGATGGCCTGTTCGATACCCACCGCCATCACCGCGCCGGGGTCGTCTCCCGCCGCTTGCAGCCTCTCGTGCAACTCAGTAGGGATCGTCGCACCGCACATCTTCGTGAAGCGTTCAATCTGCGCCAAATTGGTGATTGGCATGATGCCGGGAATGATCGGTCCATCGATGCCAGCGGCCTTGGCGCGCTCGACATAGTCGAAGTAGAACTTGTTGTCGAAGAACAACTGGGTGATGAAGAAGTTCGCACCCAGGTCGTACTTGTGCTTCACCCACTTGATGTCGTCCTCCTGGCTTGGCGACTCCGGGTGACCCTCCGGGTAACAGGCCGCGCCGATGTCGACGAAGTAGTTGTTTGCCAGATAGTCCACCAGATCCGACGCATGGCCAAACCCTTCGGCGATGGGTGTGAAATTGTCTTGGCCCTCTGGGACATCCCCACGCAAGGCCAGGATATTCTCCACGTTCTCCGTAATCAGGCGCCGCATGCTCTCGCACAGTTCGCCCTTGGTCGACGCCACGCAAGTCAGGTGCGCCATGGCCGTGATATTGAGCTCGTTCTGAATGCGTGAGACCACCTCCAGGGTGCGGTCCTGGGTGCTGCCGCCAGCTCCATTGGTCACGGAGACGAAGTGCGGCTGCACCTTTTCTTTCAGGTCTGCGACCGTCTTCATCAGGTTCTCCGCTCCCGCATCTGTCTTGGGGGGAAAGAACTCGAAGGAGTAAACGGCGGTGCCGGGCTTGTAGAACTCGCTGATCCTCAAGGGATTACCTCTGGTACCTGAAAAGGGGGACTATAGGCCCATGAGCCTAGCGAATCGGCTCCATGGCTCAACTAGGCACGGCAGATGCCCGTGAAATTGAGGCCAGCAATTCGCTCAAAGAGGTCGCGCGCGGGAGACGGACCCTTTGGAACGTTGGATGCCGAGATTAGACTGGCGGAGGCCTTGCCTCAGCGCGTTCGGGCTGCAAATGACGACCCAGAGCACAGCACAGCCCACCAACGACACCCTGTGGCAAGAGATCTGCGACCAACAAGAGTCCGCTTTCACCAGGCTGGAGAGTTTGGTCACGGAGGTTTGCGGCGTTGTCTTTCGCCATCCCATGGTCCCGCCCGGGGAAAGGGAACGACTCCTGCAGGATGTCCTGGTCTCCGTTTGGGAATTCGCGGGCAAACAGAAGGAATCTCCGCGAAATCTAAGGGCTTTCCTGAAATGGCGAGCCCGCGGGGTGCTCACTACCTTCAGGAGAGAACTGCAGTCCACACGAAGGAACAGTTCCATCCAGATTGACTTTCCGTTACCCGACGGAAGCACGCGCCAGATTGATGAAGCCGTCATGAAAGAACTCAGCGAGACCTTCCGCCTATGCCGGGAAGAATTGCAGGGCGGCCACCGCGAAATTTGGGAAGCACGCTACGAGCGGGACCTGGATCCCTCCCAAACGGCCGAGGAACTGGGGATTGAACTGGGCGCTGTGGCCGTGCGCTTGCACCGAGCCAAGGACTTGCTGATGCAGTGTCTGCAAAAGAAGGGGGTCTTCGCATGAGTGCGGACCAAAGAGACCAAATCCAAATCCTCGACTACCTGGACGGCCGCATGGGCGCCGAACAGATGATGGCCCTCGAGTTGCGCTTTGAAGGCGATGCCGACCTGGCCCTGGCCTTCGAGTCTTTCGCCGCCATGGATGAACTGCAGCGCGCCATTGCGCGTGCCGTGTCGCCGCCCGCTTCCGTACCGAAGTTCCGCTTCTTGCAAGGCGGGATGGGCGGCGGCTACGTAGCCGCCGCTGCTGCGCTCCTGCTGACCACGAGCGTTTACCTGTCCATGGGACGGTCCGGCACGAGAATCGCTCCGGTACCGGCCTTCGCGAACCTGACCGATCTCAACAAGTCGCTCGGGCTAGATCCTGAAGGGATCGGTAGCATCGGAGGCGTGGAACGTGGCCCCGGGGGCATGCCCGACTACCGCAAGTACTACGACCATGCTGCCGGGATCCTAGAGCAACGGCTTGAGAGTGCGCTTGCCGGCGAATTGCCCCAAGCCCCCATGGGACGCTTCACGGTGGCTCTCGATCCTAA
>JBLIMI010000180.1:0-6981 GCA_047638655.1 Minisyncoccia bacterium
GGCTCTTTCTCTAGGTCAGCGAACCATTGCTCGTAGTTTTGCGTAGCCACTGTAGAGCTGTCCGCGAAGAAACACATCTCGAGGGTCACAGTTACCGAGTCGCCATCCCTCGGCGAACTATGGAAATTTGCGGCGACCATGCGGAAAGAGACTCGCCCGTACTTCCCGCCGGATTGCGCCAAGTGATCGAGCACCATGGTCAGGCCTTTGAGCGCCGACTGGGGCAAGACCAGATCCGTGTCATTACCCAGTGTCTTCTGTAGCTCTCGCTGCTCGGAGTTCAGCAGAGTCTTGATCTGCATCAATTGTCCATACCTGTCTCGGAGCGGGTCCACGCGAATCTCGACGGGATCGCTACCGGGCACCTTACCGGTGGTGGACTTGACGTAGTTGACGATCCTCTCCGAGGGGAACTCGAGGCTACCCGGTCGGCCCGACTTCGGATCGGGAATCATGTAGTTGACCGACGAATCGAGGATGAAGGTCAGGTTGTTCTGAATCGCCTTGTATTCCTTTTCGAGGAACATGAAGCGCACACCCAGGAACGTGGTGATCAAGAGAAACATCACCGCGAGGGGTAATTCGATGCGCTCCAGGGCGCCACTAAAGCGCAGCTCCTCACGACGCAAACTCGCGTTGACCACGCCGCCACCCATTTGACCGAGGGCGGCGCCATAAGCGATGGCTGCGGTGTCGTACTCTTCGTGGACCTCACCTTCGTACTCATCGATCTCGCAAGCTTCAAGCTCTTTCACGGGCACGCCAAGGATGTCTTCCCCAATCATGCCCGGCAGCAAGAATCCGCATACGTGAACTCCCAGAAGTTCATTGACGGTGCGAGCCCCGGATACGGTGCGAGCCAATTCACGACGAATTCGACTAACGATTTCGTCCCCTCGCTCGATGCTAGGTAACTCCTCTTCGCCCTCTTCGCCCTCCGACTCGGCGGGCACTTCCCCGTGGGGGGTGTATGCCAAGGCACCTGTCTGGATGACGCGCATCTCTCGCAACTTTCCGCCGTCGATTATGCAGACAGCGGTGGACTCTTCACCCACGTGAACCAGCACGTAAGCTTCTTCGATCCCACAGAGATTGGCTGCGATTGCCGAGTTGACGAGCGCCGTCGTTTCGAGCTCCACCTCCAGCGGTTCGAAGCCAGCTTTCTCGCATAGCTCGAGTGCACTGCGCACCTCGGACTTGGGAACGGCGGTCACCAGCAAGCTCGAAGAGTTCGCCGTCGTTTCCTTGATCTGAAAATCGACGACCACATCGTCGATGTTGAACTGGGGCAACTGCGATTCGACCTCGAACTTCAACACGGACTCCACCTTTGAGATGTCCGTGATCGGCAGAGTCACCGTTCGAAACGCTGCCGAGCGGGATTCGATCACCACTCGCACACTGTCCGTCGGAATCTTGTAGGCACGTAGCGTGCTCTTGATGGCATGCGCCGCCGCCCCGATGGGGTCAAGTTCATCGGGGGGAATCTCGCCGGCGAGGGTCGTGATAATTTTGGGCTTCTTCGGGCTGCCGTCCAAGACGACGATCTCGAAGCGGCGCGGCCCTATCCGCAGTCCACAGACTTTAGCCATGTGTGTGTCTCACAGGTCTTTGACGTAATTCGCCATCAAGTGATCGAACTTGGGGCGTTGAGATTCAGGTAGTAAACGATCGCGTAGATGCGCGCGATACTCAAGTCCCACCCTTCGCAGATCCGGCTCCATCTCTTGAAGATTGCGAGATGCGTAGTGGTCTTTGATTTGTTGGGTCTCGCGATTGTAGTGGTCAAGCAGTCCCACGAGGAGCCGTTGGCGTTCTTCGTCGAGCGAAAATTCTCGGGTGAAGGCTCGCTCGAACTCTCCGAATTCAGCGGTCAGCCGCTGGTCTCTCGCGTCCAACTCGGTGAGGTACAGCCCTGTCCCCAGGCCAGCCAAGAAAGTGACTGAGCAGAGCAGGACAATCCAGAGTCGAAGTTGGGTCACTTGGTCGTTGGTGGGTGGAGCCGGTCCGCTATTTGCTGGAGCCGTCGTTCTCGAGGCTATCCCTGTCGGCTCTTTTGATGGTTTTCTTGGACATGTCTTCCAGAACATCTGCGGGCGAAACGTCCGGAGATGTGCCGAAAGCGGGGTCTCCCAGCTTATCCGCCTCTTCGAGGAGTTCAGCCTTGGTGCTGTCCTTTCCTGTGGCGTGAAGGTTTTCACCCTCCCCGAACTGTGACTGGAACAACATCCCGGAGACGATCAGCAGGACCGCAGCTGCCAGGGACGTGGCCCACAGGACGAAGGAGTAAATTGGGGTGCTGGAATCCGCGCCCTGATCGCTAGCCACGGCGCCCTCGAGTTCAGATACGGTCCGTCCGAGATCCCCTGCGAAAGCCCTGCGCGCCACCCGCGCCGCAAAGCCGACGGGCACCTCAGCCTCCTCGGCTGCGCTGCTGGTAAACCAGCGCTCGAGGGATTTTTGACCAGAGAGCGCCAAGCGGCAATCCTGACAATCCATCAGGTGTTGACGCAGGGGCCCGGATTGAGGCTCACTGAGCTCTTGATCCACGTAGCCGGGGATCAGGGGTAGGCAGTCTTTGCATTCCATGATGGCAGTCCTCTCAGGGCTCAGGCTTCCCCAAATTCGGGGTAGAGCGCTAGTAGTTTGTCTTTGAAGCGGGCCCTGGCCCGGAACAGTCGTGATTCAACGGTCCCGATTGAGATACCCAAGGTGTCTGCGATTTCCTGGTAGGCGAGCCCGTCGAACTCGCGCATGACGAGTACGGCTCGGAAGATGTCGGGCATCTGCCCCAACACTTCCTGGGTGATGCAGGAAATCTCATTCTCTTCCATTTTGGCCGAGGGAGAGGGCAGGTTGACCGGTGTCACCTCGCCCAGAACCTCAGGGTCTTCCACATGCTGCACCGGCGAACGACCCCGGCGCTTCATGCCGTCGAGAATCGTGTTGGTCGCGATGCGATAGATCCAGGTGTAGAAAGATGCGCGATGGTCGAACGTGTGCAGCTTGCTGTACGCCTTCAAGAAGGCGTCCTGAACAATGTCCTCCACGTCCATAGCGTTGCGCGAGTAACGCCGCGCCAGAGCAAACAACCGCGACTGGTAGCGAACCACGAGTTCCTCGAATGCAGCCTGAGACCCGGCGAGGGTCTCCTCAACCAGGCGTGTGTCTAGCTGTCTTGAAGCTGTCATCGAGATGGATCCCATGGCGCTTGCAGAGACGGCGGGACGGGGTCGGTTCTTCCTGAAGATCTGGCAGGATCTCAGTGGTGACGGCCTACAGGGTGTGTCCCAGCTTGTCCCGTTTCGTCTTTAAGTACCTGATGTTCAACGGGTTAGGGTCAACAGACAACGGCACCTGATCCACCACTTCAAGACCATATCCGTGTAGTCCGGCGATCTTTTTGGGGTTGTTCGTGAGCAGGCGCATGCTGCGCACCCCCAGGTAATGGAGCATTTGGGCCCCGATGCCGTACTCGCGCAGGTCCGCCGGGAACCCCAGGGCCTGGTTGGCTTCAACCGTATCCATGCCCCCGTCCTGGAGCCGATAGGCCTTGAGTTTGTTGGCAAGACCGATTCCACGGCCCTCCTGGCGCATGTACACCAGGGCGGCGCAGTCCGCCTTGCCGAGGATTTGCAGAGCCTTGTCCAGCTGCGGACCACAATCACAACGGAGCGAATGCATCACGTCCCCGGTCAGGCACTCAGAGTGAACGCGGACATCCACGGTGCCTTCGCAGGATTGCCAGGGGCCGTCGATACCGGGACCAGCCAAACCCCGTGTCAGCACAACGTGCTCCTTGTTGTCGAGCGCGGAACGGAACATGTGGGCCCGGAACTCGCCGAACTTTGTCGGCATCGGCACATCCATTTCAATCGGCTCGACCAAGCGTTCATTCCTGCGCCGGTAAGCGATGATGGACTCGATGGTGCAGATCTTCAGGCTGTGCTTCTCAGCAAAAACCTCGAGTTCCGGCATGCGCGCCATGGTTCCGTCATCGTTCATCACCTCACAAATGACACCTGCGGGCCTGGCCTCGCACATGCGCGCGAGATCCACCATGCCCTCGGTTTGGCCGCCGCGAACCAACGTTCCACCGACCTTGGCTCGCAAGGGAAAGATGTGCCCGGGCTTGGCAAGGTCACTGGCCACGGCGCCCTCGCGCACGGCGGTTTGAATCGTGTGGGAGCGATCGGCTGCGCTGATGCCCGTGGTGACTCCTTCCACGGCTTCGATTGAAACGGTGAAGCCCGTCCCCATCTTGCTCGTGTTATTTGCCACCTGGGGTTCGAGCTCCAGGTGATCGCAGATCTTCCCGTCGAGAGGCATGCAAATGAGGCCCCTACCTTGCGTCGCCATAAAGTTGATGGCCTCGGGGGTAGCAAACTCGGCCAGCATGGCCAGGTCCCCCTCATTTTCGCGGTCGGGGTCATCGACCAAGACAATCATTCGCCCCTTGCGGAGCTCTTCGAGAATTTCAGGGATTTCGCTGATCGGCATGCCAGTCCATCGGGGGCAAAAGGGGAGACTTCATTCAGTCGCGTGAACTCACCATGATACGCGAGGCGGGGGGAGCAGAGACACCCCGCCAAGCCCCTGGACCACAAGATCATCATGTTCTGTCGCATATCTTTCGCCGCCCCCCTCTTGATAGCCCTCGTTGCGGGTTGCGCGAGCCAATCCACGGGGGCTGAATTGCCCCCGGTTCAGCCGGACACCCAAGATTCGTCGATTCTGGACGTCCAGAACTCGATCCTGCTACTCGAAGATCGACGCAGCGACGGCGGGGGTGATCTGGAGCGATTGACCCTTTCAAGGGATGCCCGCATCCGTGAGCGGGCTCTTCGCGCACTGGGTCGCTTGCCTTTCCCTGAGCATGGGGCCGCGGTCACCAAGGCACTCGAGCGGGGTCTCAAGGACAAAGACCCTCGAGTCCGAGCCCAGGCCGCTTTCGGACTCGGGCAACGGGCCGATCCCGCTTCTGTGCCCGCACTAACGGCCAGTTGGAAAGACGAAGATCCGGCGGTGCGCGCACGCATCGTGGAAGCAGCCGGCCGCTTCGAGGACGCTTCATTGCGCGAAGAAGTCCTCTACGCCCTCGGCGACCCGTCACCCTTGGTGCGGGCCGAAGCCGCTCTCGCTCCGATCAACTGGGACGTTGAGTCGAGCGCCGCAGCGGTGGTCGACAGTGCACTGGCCAACATCGCCGCACGTGCTCCGGCCAAGTTGCGCAAGCAACAATGGGACCTCACGCAAGCACAAGCGCAAGCTGTCGAACCCGAAGAACTGGACGTCATCTGGCGTGCGCTCTGCACACTCTCGCGTCGCAAGTCACAACGCGCCCGCGATGTCTTCCTGCTCTGGTCGCGAGCGCCCCAAAGCGTGAACGCACGCATCTTTGCCATGCGCGGACTCGCCAACCTGCAAGACGCGAATCAAGAGGTGCTCGAAACGCTGCGGCAAGGACTCACGGATGAAGACTGGCGCGTGGCGGTCGAAGCTGCCCGCGGGCTTGGCCAGACGCCTGGGCCAGAATCGATCCTTGCCCTGGAACAGGCTTTGTTGCGGCCGAATGCCCACGTTCGGGCTGAAGTTGCCGCAGCCCTCGGGTACTACTCAAACGAAAAACTGCTGGCCCGACCGATCCTCGAGTCGTGCTTGGTTGACCTCTCGCCCAACGTCCAGGCCCGGGCCATCTACGCCCTCGCGAAACTCCAGCCCAGTGAGGCGGCTGCGGACCTTGAAACCCGGGCCCTGAGCCGCTCGCCCATCTTGCGCAAGGCCGTCGCACAAGCCGCTGAGTTGCTGCCCACCGGCTCAGCGTTGCAGTTGCTCGACAAGCTGTCTGGGGACTCGGACCTTGGAGTCTCGATCACCGCCATTGAGGGCTACGGAAAGTTCCTCGAAACGGGGGGCCGGAAACGCGCGCGCAAATTCTTGGCGTCAACGGACAACGGTCAAAGATTGGCAGCCGTGCTCGCGCTCCAGACCGCTCCTCTCATGGACGACATGGATGACTTGTTCGAAACCTACACCTCTTGCAGTGGAGACATCAGTTCGGAGATCCAATACGAGATCCTCAAGATCGCGGCGGAAATCGGGGGCGACCGATCCTTCGCCATTCTGACCCTGGGCAAGGATTCCAACCGCGCATTCAATCGGAGTCTGGCGAACCGGGAGTTGCGAGCCAAGTTTCCCGAGGTCGACCACGGGGACCCGCCCCTGGCTCCAACCCGACTGGGAGAGCTTCCTGAGTTGCGTCTTGGTGCAGACAACCCCCGGGTGGAGGTGCGCACAACCCGCGGCACGCTGTTGTTCGAATTGCACGAGGATCTGGCTCCAGTCCACGTACATAACTTCATCACCCTCGCGCGCAGTGGGGCTTACGACGGCCTCAGTTTCCACCGCGTCGTGCCGGACTTTGTCGTCCAGGGCGCTGACTACCGCGGGGACGGGAATGGGGGCCAATCCTGGCGTTCGACCCCCTTGCGGCACGAGTTCAATGAGCTCGAGTACGTTGAGGGATCCCTGGGCATGCCGCGCAATGCGGACCCCGACAGTGGCGGCAGCCAGTTCTTCGTGACTCACCTGCCAACGCCCCACCTCGATGGCCGCTATACCCTCTTCGGGAGCCTTCTGCAGGGCTTTGACGTGCTCGGAGTGATCGAACAAGGAGACCGAGTCCTCACTGTTCGGGTGCGAGGCGAATAGCGCAACCCATGTAACGACAATGGGTTGAGTTCTACCCCTAAGGCCGCGCAGGCGAGTCGGGCAGGGACCCGCTCCACTCACGCCCGCGGGTTTGCCGATGAATGGGAGTTCCGGGATTGTTCCCGTGAGCATCAGGTCCCCTCCATCTATACGGCTGTCCCATGAGCAAATGGCTCCTCTCTCTGACCCTTCTGGCCCTCGCAGGCTCTGCGGGCGTCACTTATGTTCAACGTCTTGAACCTCGCTCGAGAGAAATCGAAGGCCGCCAGC
>JBLIMI010000181.1:0-6978 GCA_047638655.1 Minisyncoccia bacterium
GATTACATGGTGCCACGCACCTGCGTGGTCTTGTCTGGATGATCTTGCCATTGTGAGTGGCAAGACGGTTGGTCGGGGAGTTGGTAACGGGGTAGCGGGGGAAAATGGTGCGACTCCGTACCGCCGGTACCGTCAGGGAACGAACTCGACCTTGATGCCGTTAGAGAAGTTGAACCCGCCACCGCAAGGCCCTGCTGGGTCGCGGTACCAGCCCTGCAAATACCAGGTGTCGCCCGCGACGATGCAGCCGGGGGGATTGAATTGCGTGCAACTGTCCCCCGCGACCCCAGGCCCTGAAGAGAGCACGCCACCGGCACCCGAGTTCAAGACTCCATAGCGGAAGGTGCCCACGCCCCCAGAACCAACGCAACGGATTCCGTCGCCGATGGGTAGCGACAACGTCCCGCCGCCCATGTAGTAGAGCCCGAACTTGTTGGGCGGAACGCCGTCCGTCACGAGTTCCAAGTCATCCGCCGTGACACTGGTGGTGCCCATGAAGTAGAGGTGCGCCCCCGCGCTATGTGAGTTGGCACAACCGGCAGTGGAGTTCGGGTTGTTGCAAGTCGAACCCGACGGGCAGAAGCAATACTCCGACACCTTCTCGCACTCATCCGGCACGCCGTCCCCATTGACGTCGGTGGAAGCTCCGGTCGAGATGTCCACGGCGTCTTCGATCCCATTGTTGTTGCAGTCGAAGCATGGCTTCGACTCGAAGTCGAGTGCGTCCATGTCATCACCGAAAGCCACCTGGTCGGTTCGTGTCGTGGCAAGCCCGAGGGACTCCGCGGAGAACATGATGCCCGGGAAAGGGGAGAGCCCCCCCATGGCAGTGGGCAGGGGTGTGGTCAGAATATCCCCAGGCTCGATGGGCGCCCCAAAGATCGAATCGGGGGCTCCAATCACTGCGGAGCCACGGCGAACAGAAAACAACACCATGTCGGTCGCTCCGGTCACCCAATCGTAGGGAATGGAGGACGCGTCGAAGGTCCCGTTGCCGTTCTCGGCGATCGACATCGCGTCCAGGTCATCGCTACCGGGTCCACCTACCAGATCGAGTCCAAGGCTCGGGCCGGCGGCGAAGACCGTGGGCGAAACGGCGGGCACGCTCACGAGCAGAATGTCCGCCGCGAAGACTCCCTGGGCGATGGCGCTGCCTGCGTTCGCGATTCCGCTCAGCGGATCCACGAAGGCCGCATCCAAAGTGATGTAGATCCCCGTGGCTGGGAAGCCGAGCAAGCCACCCACGTCGAGGGAGTCGAGGTTATCCCCCGTCGACGGAATGGCGAAGGGCAGGTTGGGTTCGGTCAAGCCGATGCCAGGGTAGAGCGCCCCGGAAGGCGCGGCGCTGGGAAAGCCGTTGCCGTCAAAGACGCCTACGTTCCAGGCCAGGGCTCCAGCGGGTCCGACCGGACCGACACCGAGTCCGTAGACAATGAACACATCCGCAGAACCATCCGCGATCGATCCACCTTCGCTGGCCACACTCGGTGCGAGTCCGCCCGCCGGACTGCCGACGGCGAACTCGTCCACGGAGAACCAAACCTTGCCACTGGGAATCAACGGACCCGCCAAGGCGGCGGTGTCCGAGATCAAAGCATCCATGCCTTGGGAGATTGCGTCCACCTCGATCCCGCAAGCAAAGAAGGGCGGGTGATTGACGCACAAGGCGTAACGATTCAAACCTAGCTGATCGGCGCTGATGGCGTAACTCGGCGCTTGCAAAGGGCCCAAGCCTGGCGCTCCAGGCCCGAAGGTCAAGATGTCCGCTTCATTGACCTGTTGCACGGCACCCGAGACTTGCTGGCCAATCACCGGCCCACGCCAGTCCACACCAAACGTGAAGCCTGTGCCCTGGGAGTAGGCCGGTGCACAGCCTAGAGCCAGGGCCAGAGACACGGTGATGGTGGACTTCATGACATTCATTGCAGTTGTGACGAATCAGATGCGGGAGAGGTTCCCTGTGAGCAGAAGGATCGTTCAAGCCTACGGCAGATCCAACAAAGCGGTCAGATCATCCCCAGAAGCTGGATTCAGCCCCGCCAATGGGGGCCATCCAGAGGTAAAGAGTCGCACTCGTCCGGAACTCCATTCGCGTTCGCGTCGCTAGATGTGCCGAAAGCGATGTCCACTGAGTCCGCCACGCCATTGCGATTGCAATCGCGAAGGGGAGCCGCGACCGGCTCGGGCAAGGCCCCCAGGCCGCTGGTCAGGGCCAGGAAAACAAAGGCGAGAGGGAGCTGCTTGATGGGATTCTTCACGGTGGTGTGGGCAAGGGGTCGGACGATCCACTCCCAAAGGACCGCCCGCGAGCACCCTGGACAGGAAGCTCTGCTTTCTTGGCAAGAATCTCTCAGCGGTACCGGAGGGGCTTCGCGAAGCGTTCTTCTCGGGCCCGTTCCCATTCGGCAAGTTCCGCTCGCGGGCGGCGCGCGATCGCCGGGGGCAAGGGGTCCACCGGCCAGACCTGCGCTCCCCCATCGACGAGACCCGCGATCACACGCACGGCCTTCGCGCCCGGGCTAAATCCAGCGCAAAGCACGGCTCCCCCAGCGCCCCGCAAGCGCGCCAGGAGAATCGTCGAACGCGGGTCGTCGAGCCCGCGCACATCTCGCACCATGACCGTTCCATCGAGGGAAGCCGTGAGCGCCAGAGTCCCATCCGAGCTGAACGCGGCATGGGTCAAATCGGAACCATGAAAATCCTCCGTGCGCATCACATTGTCCCGGGGGTCAAGGGGCTCGAGGTCTTCAACGCGCAGAGCCCCACGACCTTCTTGACCGGTGACCAAAAGCCGTCGTCCATCCGCCGACCAATCCAACGTCTGTGGAGCAAACACGGTCAGCGCTTCCCGGGCTGGCTCACCGTTGGCGAGGTCGATGAAGTGAACGCTGCGATCGCTGCGGCCCAAAGCCACCTTGGTTCCACCGGGGTCGAGGGCGATCGCGAGAAACTCGGGAGATGTACCCGCTTCCGCGGGAAGCTGCGTGGCCCAACGCTGCTCTCCTGAATCTCGCTCGCGCAGGCGCACCCAACCACTGGCGTGGGCGCTGAGGATGCCCGCGCCCGCTTCCACGAAGCGCAGAAAGAGCACGGGGTCTTCACCGGAATCCACGCGCTTCGCCGAGGCCGATGTCGGAGAGTCCAGCCAAGCCGCACCGTGGCTATCGAGCGCCAACCAGGCCGGCGCGCTCACGTCCAACTGCGCCCAAGTCACCGGGTGTTCCATTTCACGCGCGAGGCTCAGCCCCAGAGGACTCATGTTCCACAACTCAACACCCTCTTTCCCGAAGGCCAACAAGTGCTTTCCCGTGGAGTCGAACTCGGCGCCCGTCACGCCGCCACCGGCACTCGCGAGCGTCGCAAGGCATTCGCCCGGGGAAGCCTCCTGCCCCGAGGAACTGGGCGTGCTCCACAGTTTCAAGGATCCCTCCTCGGTCACGGTCAGCGCCCGTTCACCGTCCGGTGCAAACTGCACCTGACGAACGGGACTCGTACCGCAGTCGAGGGTGTAGACATCGGGACGTTGCGTTCCATACCAAAGCTGTGCCTGGGGACCGATGCGTTGGCTGGTCAACAGGAATTGATCGCCCGCGCTCCAGACGACGAAGTCGGGCCGAAAGTAACCCCGACCCTCGGCCTTGACGCTCCAATCCCTGGTGTCCAAGAGCCACAACGCACCTGCCCCGTCGAGCACCGCCAGTCGTTCGCCGTCGTGAGAGAACTCAACGGCGATGGGGGTCCCAGTCGATGGCAGGGAAACAGGCGCCACGCGCCGCGAGTCCAAATCCACGTAGAGCCAACGCGCGTCGTCCGGATCCCCGGCGGCGAACAGAAACTTCGTTCCCGAATCTGAAGTCTGCCCGCTCAAGACATTCGTGTCCGGCAGCATCACCTCGAGGGCTGAGCGCGCCTCGCCCATGATTCGCAAGCTGCCCTCTGCGAGGTAAGCCCAGGCCTGCCCCGTCCAACCCGTCCATTGCGCCGCCGCTGGAATCCCCTCCTCGCTCACGAGCAGCCCGCTGCTGGCGTCCCATCGGCGCAGAGAACTTCCACCGGAGATCACCGAGGCCTGCTCCACAAAGCAGCCGCTGGTCCGGTCGTAGTTCAGTTCGGAGTTGGTCACGAAGATCGCCATGGCCACCCCCGTCGGCACCTCATACAGAACGCACGCGCCACCCTCACACCTGACCAATAGACTCTGCGCTCGCTCGCCAAAGAGCAGTTGCTTGATCGTCCCTCCCGGACCGTTGAAATAGAACGGCTCATTGTCCGAGCCCAACTCTCGCAAGCAGACCCGTCCGCGCGCTCCTCCGCTGGCGATCCAAGCGCCCTGCGCTGAAACGGCCAAGTGCAACTCGGCTTCCTTGCGGGATGCGCTGGGCTCATGGGCCGTCCAGGACTCGACCTGCTCACCGCTCAAGCGTTCCAACAACAGCACCTGACCGTCGTAGCGCACTCCAGCCACAAACTCTCCACCCGGGACGAGTTTCACCTCCAAGAAGCTGCGCGCGTGGCCGGCTTCGTAGACCGTACGCAGCCAACAGCCCTGCAGGGCGCCGAAGAGCGCCTCTCGGGTCAGAGAGTTCGGCGCTTTCTCCACGGCCTCGATGGCGAGGATCAGGGCCGAGGCTGGATCCTCACCCAGCAGTGCCTCGGCGCGCTCCGCCAAGTGCCGACCAAGAGCGAATTCAAGGGCCTCGTCCTTCTCCTCATTTGCCTGCAGCGCCGAATCCAGGGCGACGTCCTTTTGGAGGTTCGCCTGCTGTGTTTCGCGAAGCAGGCCGCTGACGACGATCAACGAAGCGCTCATGCCCAGCAAGGCCACGGCCAGCACAGGGTGCCTCTGTACCCAGCGTTGCAACCGCAACACGCGCCCCGCGGGACGGGCGTGAATGGGCTCGTGATTTTGAATCCGCGCCAAGTCTTCAGCGAAGGCCAGGGCGCTGGCGTAGCGCCGCTGCATGTCGCGCTCAAGTCCCGTCTCTACCACGACGGCAAGCTCCTCCCCCACGTGAGAATTCAACTCGCGCAAACTCTGCGCTTCGTCGCGCTGAATCGAAAGCAACAGCGCATGCACACTCGACTTTTCGAAGGGACGTCGCAAACAAAGCGCTTCGAAGAGGCTCACTGCCAGCGCCCAAACATCCGTGCGCGCATCCACCACATGACCTCCCACCTGCTCCGGGGCCATGTAAGCCGGGGTGCCAAAGATCTCACCGGACATAGTCAAGTCCGCGAGTTGAGACTCCGCGTCCCGAGCCTGTCCGAAGTCGAGCCAGACCGGATTGCCATCCGGGGTGACCATCAGGTTGGCCGGCTTGATGTCGCGGTGCACAACGCCTGCTTCGTGGGCACTGTGCAAAGCTCGCGCCGCTGCCTCAAAGAACGCGAGCAAGCGCATCGTCTGCGCATCACTCTTCGGCGCCAAGGGCAATGAACTCGCTGAAACCGCTCCCTGCTCAAGACCCTCTCGCTGGGATTGGATCGCGCTGCCCAGCGTGTTCCCTTCCACCAGGGGCATGGCGATGTACGCCAGTTCCGAGTCGATCTGTGCGTCAAAGATCCCGCAGATACCGGGGTGAGCGAGGCGCGAGATGACTTCGGCTTCGCGCCGCAGCCGCCGACGTCGGTCCTCGGAGAGAAAGAGCGCGGCTGGCGGCAAGACTTTCAACGCCACGCGCCGGGCGATGCGGGTGTCCTCGGCCAGGTACACGACCCCTTGACCTCCACGCCCGATTTCCGAGATCAACTCGTAGGGGCCCACGCGGGACGATTCCGGGGCTGAATCCGCTAGCGCCGGCGAGCCCCGCTTGGTCAGGGAGTCGTACTCCCCCCGCACGGCCGACTCACACCGAGGAAATCGCTTCAGGTAGTGTTCGAGGGGGTAATCTTGCCCCTCCTCCTGGTCTTCCAGGAACTCGTTGAGGAAATCGAAGACCTCCGCGGCGTCCTCCGCGAAGTCTCCAGGTCGTCCGGCTGCATCCACCTCCCAATTCTATAGAATTGGACCTTGTGAATGCTCCTCAGGACGAAAGCGACCGCGGACGCCATGCTGGCGACAGCGAAGTGACCGAGAGGCTGGTGCGAGCTGCCAAGGAAGGCGGTTCGGAGTCCTTTGGAGTGCTTTACGAGCGCATCGCCCCGGCGCTCTACACCTGGGCCGATATTCGCATTCGCCCCACGGTTCGCGCCTGGATCGATCCTGGAGACCTGGTGCAAGAGGTCTGGTGCCGCGCCCTGCGCTCCTTTGATCAATTCGACGCAGAAACCGGTTCCTTCCGCTACTGGATTTTCCGCGTCGCAAAGAACGTGCTGCTCGAGGCCATCCGCAAAACGAGTTCGCCGGGCTTCCGAGCGCAAAACCCTGGCACGACGACCCGCTTGCTCTTGCTCAACCAGGTTCCCGATGTGGTCACGGGCGTCAGCCTGCGCCTCTCTCGACAAGAGGAATTGGGACGCTTCCGCGACTGGGTCAAGGAACTGGAAAGAACGGATCGCGAGCTTCTGTTGCACCACGGAATCGAAGGGCTGAGCCACGCAGAAGTGGCGGAGCGCTTGGAGCTCGGTACCGAAGCCGTGGCCAAGCGTTGGCAACGGCTGCGCGAGCGGCTCGAACAACAAGCCGTGCCCCAGGAAGTCTTGGCCGTGCTGCTCGACTGAGACCTGCCCCGCTGCTAGTCTGCCGCGCCCCAAAGCGACCTCACCTTGAAAGACATCTTAGAACAGCTCAATCCTGAGCAGCGGCGTGCCGTGGAAACCACGGAAGGCCCGCTACTCGTGTTGGCCGGAGCCGGTAGCGGCAAGACCCGCGTCATCACCACCCGCATCGGCTACCTGCTGGAGAAGCGCGTGGCGCCAGAGAACATTCTGGCGATGACCTTTACGAACAAGGCCGCCATGGAGATGCGCGAGCGCGTGGCCGAGTTGGTGGGCGAGAGCCGCGCCGAGCGCTTGACCGTGGGTACGTTCCACTCCTTC
>JBLIMI010000182.1:0-6952 GCA_047638655.1 Minisyncoccia bacterium
GTTCGACGATCTCCAATATTCCGTTTGTCTCATCCGATGCCTATGCACCTGGCGGTGACGGCGGTTTGCGCGGTTTCATGTTTGCAGAAATCGATTTGCCGAATGGCACCTACGGCGGGGACCTCGTTGTCGGCAACGCTCACCTGAAAGCCGGTGGCAGCAGCAGTGACGAGGACCAGCGACGCCTAGCTTCACAGAATGTGGCGTACTACATAGACTACCTCTACAACGGCGCAGGGACGGGAACGCCGGACCCCAATTCCAAGATTTCGGATTCGCCGCCGGCGACTTCGATTCTTCCGCCGACGACCCCGGTTGTGATCGGTGGTGACTGGAACGAGGACGAAGTGATCAATGGCCAGAAGGGACCTGCAGAGTGGCTTACCCGCGCCCAGTTGACCGGCGGCAGCGATGGCACCGACCGCGATGGCAGCGATATGTTGTGGGACACCGCCACTCGCTTCTTCACGGGCAGCGACGACACCATTGGCACGCGCAAGTACGATTACCTGGCCCATCAGGACAGCATCGTGAATCCCAGCGGCGTGCAAACCGTTTTCGACAGCGGCAGCACTCCGCTGGCGTCCCTGCCTCCTGAAGTGTTGGGCTTCCCGACAGCCATAGCCATCACCAACTTTGCGTCGGATCACCGGCCCGTGATCGTGGACTACGAATTGGCGGATAGCTGCCCCACGCCGACCAATTACTGCCCCCTGACTCCGAACTCTGCGAGCGCTGGCACACAGATCACCTATCTGGGCAGCACAAGCATTGCTGCCAATGACTTTTCCCTCGTCTCGTCGGCTTCGCCAGCGAACACCTTTGGCCTGTTTTTCTACGGCGCAGGGCAAACCCTGGTGGTGCTCGGTGATGGCTTGCGCTGCGTGGATCCTGCGGGTGTGGGGATTTTCCGCCTCAATCCGGCAGAGCTGACCAACGTCTTTGGTGAGGGTTATCGTCAGGTGGATTACAACAATCCCCCGCAGCCCGCGGGTCAGATCACGATGGGGTCGACCTGGTACTTCCAGTACTGGTTCCGCGACCAGTCTGGCGGACCCGCTGGATTCAATTTGTCCGATGGCTTGAAGGCGACTTTCTGCCCGTAGTATCGTCCTGCATTGGGATCCCGGCCAAGGATGCCGGGACGTTCAGGATGAGTAGCATGCAGCCAACAAGAAATCAGCGAATGGCGACATTGGCCTGTTTTGGCGCACTGTTGCTGTACGTTGTATTTGCGGCCAGTCACGCACCTGTGTGGGAGAATGGGGCCGTCATCTTTCCCGTTTGGATCGCGGCTGGCTTTGCTTGGTGGCTTGCCATTGGGCTTGCGATCCGTGGCGCGATCGGGTTGGGCTCCGTCTTGGTGGGTGCCATCGTTTTGCGAGTCATCGCCTTGGGTTCATGGCCCGATTTGTCGGATGACATCTACCGTTATGTCTGGGAAGGGGAGCTTGTCGCTCGCGGCGTGAGTCCCTACGCCTGGGCTCCGGACGCTCAACGGTTGGGGGGAATTGCCGCTGAGTTGCCCGCGATTCACGGGGCCGTGAACCACCCGTCTATCAGCGCTTCCTACCCGCCCCTGACCGAGGGTGTGTTCGCATGCATCGTGCAATTGGCCCAGGCGCTGAACCTGGGTGCGATCCTGTTGATGCGAATCCTGTTCACGCTCTGTGACTTGTTCTTGATCGTTCCAATCGTCTTGCTCTTGCGGCAGAGCGGGAAGCCCGATGGCTTGGTTTTGGCTTGGGCCTGGAGCCCTCTGGTCGTGAGCGAATTCGCTGGTTCAGGGCATTTCGACAGCCTTGGCATCTTGCTCTTGCTGGGGAGCTTGGCCTGGTTTGCTCGGACGACGCCCGCTGCACGCACCTGGGGGCAGGTGCTGTTGGCGGGGGCCATCCTCGTCAAGTACATCCCATTGGCTGCCCTACCGTTTGTTTGTCGCGGGACCGGTCATGGGAAGCGAGCGTTGAGCGTGTTGCTGCTCTGCGTGTTTGGATTCCTACCCCTGGCCCTGATGCAGGGGGGATTCTCGGGCCTGCTTTCAGGGCTGGGCGAATACGGTCTGCGTTGGCAAAGCTCTGGCCTCGTCCATCCGCACCTGGCGCAGTTCTTCGATGAGTTCTTTGCGGCGGATGGGGGCCTGTTCGATGCGCGACGCTTGGTGAGGATCAGCTTAGGCGGAATCTGGTTCGGCTTGGCGCTCTTTGTTTGGAAGCGAAAACTCGACGCCGCTCACTCTACGGGTATTCTGCTCGGTGCATTCCTGGTGCTGACGCCCACGCTTCATCCCTGGTACGTGACCTGGATCGTGCCGTTCATCGCACTCCGTCCCCGTGCTTCCTGGATCTGGCTGGCGTTGAGCGTGCCTTTGACCTACACCACCCTGCGCGCCTGGAAACTGGAAGGCGTTTGGGAACAATCCATCTGGGTCCAGGCCGCCATCAGCGTTCCGTTCTTCCTCCTCCTGCTCCTCGAGATGCGCAATTTCATGCGTCAAACAACCAACCGTTGAAGCTCTCGGACTTTGAGTACGAATTGCCGCCAGAATTAATCGCGCAGATTCCCGCCGAACGACGGGATGCCGCGCGACTGCTGGTGCACGAGTTGTCCGGGAGTGAGACGCACCTGACGGACATTTCTCATGTGGGTCAGTGGTTGCGGCCGGCTGATCTACTCGTGATCAATGACACCAAGGTTTTGCCCGCGCGTCTCCATGGAAAGCGCTCCACGGGGGGCGCGGTCGAGTTCTTGTTCACCGAGCCAGCCACTGACGGGGATTGGTGGTCCATGGTGAAGCCTGCGAAGAAGCTGAAACCAGGAGAGTGTGTACCCGTCGCCGGCGGTGCCTTGCAAGTGCAGATGATCGAGCGTCCGTTGGATGCGGATGGGACTCCGGGAGCGCTTTGGAGAGTGCGCCTGCAGAGTCCCGACGGGGAAGTGGACGTCGAGGATTTGCTCGAAGCCCATGGTCAACTGCCCCTGCCGCCTTACATCTCGCGTGGGCCAGGGGACGGTCGTGGCTGCGAGGACCTGGAACGCTACCAAACGGTGTACGCCAATCATCGCGGCGCCGTGGCGGCACCAACTGCGGGCTTGCACCTCACTCGTGAGCTGCTCGCGGCATTTGAAGCAAAAGGCGTCGAGGTGGCTAAGGTGACGTTGCATGTGGGGCTCGGGACCTTCTTGCCGGTGGCGGTCGACAACGTCGACGAACACCGCATGCACTCTGAGCGATATGTTTTGCCCCAGGCCACGGTCGACGCCGTGGCTCGCTGTCGCGCGGCCGGCGGCCGGGTGGTGGCCGTGGGGACCACGAGCGTTCGGGTGCTGGAGTCCTGCGCTGGACCCACTGGCGAGCTCGCGAGCGGCCGCGGCCGGACGGAGATTTTTCTGCGTCCTGGGGCTGAGTTCCGTGTGGTCGATGGGCTTCTGACGAATTTTCACTTGCCCGGGAGCACGCTCCTGATGCTGGTCTCCGCCTTCGTGGGGACGGATGTGATTCGTGAGTTGTACGCCCGGGCGATCGAGGAACGAATGCGTTTCTTCAGCTATGGAGACGCGATGCTCCTGCTTCGCTAACATCCCCCATGTGGAAAGTTTGGATGGCGTGTGCGGCGACGATGATCGTGTCTTGTGGCGGAGGGGCGGAAGTGTCGAACTCGGGGCCTAGCGAGGATCCGGTGGGGCAAGCGTTCAGCGCGACGAATCCCTCATTCCTGCTGCGCGGCAAAGTACTGGATCCTTGGAGTTCTGCGGTGGACGGGGTACTGGTGCGCGCGCTCCCCGTGGGGGCGTCGGAGGAAGACGCGGAGCTTGCGAGCGTTCAGTCGGACGCCACAGGTTCCTATGAACTCGAGTTGAACGGCGCCGGGCCGTTCTTGTTGATCGCCCGTCATAATAGTTCTGGATTCGATCGCGTGCTCTCCCACCCGCTCACTGCCGGTGCGGACAACGTGGCGCCCATCTTGCGGTTGGCCGGCGAAGGTTGGCTCGGTGGTTCTGTACTCGATGCGGCGGAGGTGCCGGTCCAGAACGCGCGCGTGATCGCCTACTCAAAGGCACTCTTGCAACGTGAACTCTTCTTCGCGAGCAATGAGTTGAAGATCGACGCTGCTCCGCTTTGGCCACCCGTGCTGCAAGGTACTTTCTACGAGGCAGGCTCGGGATTCTCCTACCAGGAAGATATCACCGACGATGAGGGTGCATTCATGGTCAAGGGTCTCGTGCCCGGCGATTACCTGATTTTCTCTCCTGCTCTAGGCGGCGAGGGATGGGTCCTCCCGAATCGAGCCTCCTATAGCACTGGAGCGACTGGAATCGAGTTGCGCTCGAAGTTGTGTCAAGTGGAAGTGTCGGTGGGCGACGATGGTTTGCCGGGGTCTCCCCCGGAGCCAGGCCAAAAAGCTCGCCGTCTGGGGCCGATCGAAGTTTTTGCGACCGTTCCGGCCAAGGGTGGGGCGCTGCCATTGCTAGGCCGACTGATCGGTCCCTATGCAGATGAGCGCAACGTGTTTGCCTTGCTGCCTGGGGACTACATTGTGCGTGCCGAGACGTATCCGCCCGAGGGCGAGTGGGGCGGCACGATGCATGTCGAGACCCGTGTCCATCTCGAAGCGGGCGAAACCTTGCGCCGCGTGAATCTCGAGTTCCCCGAACTGGATCGCCCGCAGGGCCGTTTGCGTGTTCAGTCCGTGGTCCCGGAGGGTTGGGATGCGCCGCAACCCTTTCATTTGCTTTCTGCACTCACTGGCCAGGAATTGGAGTGTTCTGAGTACACGCCGTACCCCGTGCTCAAGTACGGAGAGTGGTTGGATCTCCCCGAAGGCGAGTACCTGATCGCGCTGCTACCATTCGATGACTTCGTCGGCCGCTCGGAGGTGATCGAGATGGCGCGGTGCTATCGGCGTGTCGTGATCGAGGCGGATCGAGATGTGGAGAGCACACTGCACGCCACCTTCGGCGGGTCCTTTCGCTTGCAACTGGACGCGGACCGTTTTGTGCTCGATCAAGACTTGCGCATGCCCGGGGATCTTCTGGATGGTGAGCGAAAGACTTTGATTGGACTCTTCGCGCGCACGGTGGGCGCTACGCTGACCGTCGTGCGCGAGGGAGGTGGCCCGGCGGTCTTGCTGCGCTTACGGGATCCACGGAATCGTATTCGTGAAGAGCGCAAGGCGATGTTGGCTGGGGAGCAGTTCGAGAACATCATTCCGCTAGAACCAGGGAACTACACCATCTGGGCGGACGCTCCGGGCTATGGGGTGGCGAGTGCGCCACTCACTGTAACTGAGCGCGGGAAGACTGATGTGAAGTTGCGCTTGCTCGGAAAGTAACTAGAAAACGGAAGCCATGTCTTGGGCCGCGCGCGCGGGATCTTCGGCGTTGAGCAGCGCGCTTGCGACGGCGGCGCGCCCAACTTCAGCGAGACTCTGAATGTTGGTGGCGTCGATGCCGCCGATAGGAAAGAGGGGCAGACTCGAGCCAACGCTGGCGATCCATGCGGCCTCGGGGCCCACGCACTTCGAATACCCCTTGGTGTCGGTGGCGAATATGGGCCCGAAGCCTACGTAGTCGGCACCGCTCTCGGCCGCCATCACGACTTGCTGCACGTTGTGGGTAGAGAGTCCGATCAGCATGTCCGGTCCGAGCAGTCGGCGCGCGGCTTCCACGGGAAAGTCGCCAGCACCGAGATGGACTCCATCCACACCTTGATCGCTCAATGCCAAGGCCACATCCACGCGGTCGTTGACGATCACCAGTGGGGGAGTTTCGAGGTCTTTGCAGAGTTCGAGGGCGCGCACAGTCCAGTCATAGGTTTCCCGGGCGGGGGCCTCGGCGCTGGGACTCCCCGGAGTGGCCCCGGAGGTGGCCTTCGGCTTGATTCTCAGCTGGAGCACATCAATGTGCGGCAGCAGGGCGCGCAGGCTCTCGAGCGCTGGTTGATTCTGCGCGAGGTCGGGGCTGAAGATCAGCATAAGGCGCGCCATCTGGAGGGCGCCCTGGGGGCTCGAAGGACTCATGGCATAGTGGTGGAAGCAGGCGGTGGACGCAGGATAACCGCTCGCGCACGCCAACAACCGGATTTGTACATGTGAAGCGGCATGGGATGGGTCCCCGGATCCAGAAATCAAGGTAGGCTTCCTTTGGAGCCCTTTCTTTAACTGGCCGCAGATGCGGCTTTTTCGCTATCAGGGCTCGTACCCCCAACACACGACCTCCTATCCCGAGGACTCTCTGCATGTCGATCACCAAGTCGCGTTCTCTTTTCGTATCGGGCCTCATCTGGGCCGCCTTCGCGCCCGGCGCCGCTGCACAGCAGTTTCAATATCAGGTTGGACTCATCCCTGGAACTCCCCGTTGGACGGAGGGTCTCGAGTCCACCGACGTGGACAACGATGGCGACCTCGACATCTTCTTCGCCGAGGGAGACGGATTCACAAGCCCCGGTGCCAAGCGTCAGAACGTGCTCGTGATCAACCAATTGATCGAGTCGGGTAGCTTGTCCTACACGAACGAGAGCGTGGCTCGCCTTGGGGTTCACCTTTCGAACGCCAAGGGAGTTGCGACCGGCGATGTGGACGCCGATGGTTTTGTCGATGCGGTTTTCGCCAATGGCTTCAACACGGACCTGCCTTTCCTCTACTTGAATCAAGGAGTCGGCAACCCGGGCTTCTTCACCGAGGACGGCTTTGCCCGCGGGCTGACCGAAGTCATCAATTCCGCCGGGGCTGGACTTGGCGACCTCGATGATGACGGCGACCTGGACCTGATCCTTTGCGACTCCGGGAACAGTTTCCTCGGTGGCGCAGGTGATCAACCTCTGCTTTACATCAACGACGGTAGTGGCAACTTCACCGAAAAGGTCGGCGCAGGTTGGAACCCGCCGAGCAAAAACTCACAAATGGACGTCCAGTTGGTGGACATCGACAACGACTGGGACCTCGACTTCGTT
>JBLIMI010000183.1:0-6945 GCA_047638655.1 Minisyncoccia bacterium
GCGCTGCACCTCAATGTCCGCCAGCCCCAGGACTTGATCTGTTGCAAGCCCCACGCCTCTCCAGTTGACCACGCACTGAACCACCAGCTTGGATTGTTCCGTCACTCGGCCAAGGTCGATTGGTTCGCAGATTCAAAGAGCGAAGAGTGGTTCACGCAGGAAGAGTCCGAGCTAGCCATGACAACCCTGCGCAAGTTCCCCAACGCAGAGTCACCGTATACGTTTCAGAGCTATCACGCGGCTTCCGACCCCGACTTCTGGGGATTCTTGCCCAGCGGAACGGTGGGAATTCCGCCTGTCTGCTCTGGCTACTTGGCCCTTGCTCACCGCTACGCGGAAGACCACGGATGGGAGGTCGCGGATGATCCCCACTACTGGTCACTGATCGGTGACTCCGAGTTTCGTGAAGGCTCGCTCTTGGAAGCCATGCCTGACCTTGCGGAACGACAACTCGGCAATGTGACCTGGATTATCGACTACAACCGCCAGAACCTCGATGGCACGCGCATGCCCAATGAGCGCGGCTTGACAGGAACGGACTGTGACCGCATCGAACGCACGGCTCTCGCCAATGGTTGGCGCGTGATTCAGTTGCGTCACGGAAGTTTCCGAGAGGAAATTTTTGCGCTCGAGGGCGGCGACTGTTTGCGAGACATCCTGACCTCAAACATCTCCGACTACGAGTTTCAGATGCTCGCGCTCAGTCGCGACCCCGTCCGGACTCGAAGGGTGTGGTTAGAGCGTTGTCCCAAGCTGGAGCCCATGCTGGCGACTTTGAGCGACGAAGAGGTCCTGCGCACCTTGCTGGATCTTGGCGGCCACGACTACGACAAGGTGGTCGATGCCCTCGAAGACTCGAAGAGAGATCCCGAACAGCCGTGCCTGGTCATCGTGCACACCCTCAAGGGTTGGGGCTTGCAGTCGATGGCACACCCGGGCAACCACTCGACCTTGCCCTCAAAGCAAGAAGTGCAAGAGATCGTCGAAACCGAGGGCCTGACCATGGAAAGCCCCTTTGTTTCCTTTTCGGAGAATAGCGAGGAAGGCAAGTTCCTCGCTGAGCGGCGCGATCGCTTTCGCCGCGCCCACGATGAGCAAGCTGAGTTACGGCAACGCAATCGGGATAAGATCAGCCGAGAGTTGGAGGCTGCCGGCGGTCTGCCCGACACGTTCGACATTGACATGAGCCTCTTTCCCATGACCCACACCCAGTGGATGTGGGGACAAATCGCCGCCAAGCTCGCACGCATCGGTTCTCACGCGCAGACCCAGGGCCAGGACGATTCCGCGCGCAGCCTCACCGACTTCGAGCAGCGCTGGCAACCTGTAGCGAGCTTTGTGATGACCATGTCGCCGGATGTGGGATCCTCGACGAACATCTCCCCTTCCATGGACGCCGGCGTTTACGGACCTGCGGATGAGTACAAGCTCGACCTCGAAAACGAGCTGGAGATCAACACCAGGCATCCAGAACTGTTGGCGCGCTCCGAACCGTGGACCCGGCACATCCGCTTCGAGATTGCAGAAGCCAACGCGATGAGTGCGCTCGGATCATTCGGAATGATGGGACAGCTATCTGGCCTGCCCTTCATTCCGATCATGACGGTCTATGACTTCTTCGTGAAGCGCGCCCTCGATCAGTTGTACTACGATGTGTATTGGGGCTCCGAATTCATCCTGATGGGAACTCCTTCGGGAGTGTCTCTCTCTGCAGAAGGTGCCCAACACAGCTGGAAATCGGACATCCAGATGCCGAACCTGATCACTTGGGAGCCGGCCTTCGCATTTGAGATGGATTGGATTCTGAGTGATGCCATCCAACGACAACTTGCCGGCGAAAACATCGGACGCAGTGGCGTGCTTGTCCGTGGCGTCACCCGTGCGCTCGTGCAGAGAACGATGTTGGAGCGGATTCGTCGCCATGCGGCCAGCAAGACCGAAACAGATGCAGGTCTACTGCGTCCCGCGGGCGATATTGGGGACTGGGACCCCAGCGCCGTGGACGAAAGCTCACTCGCAAGTCTTGGGGACGGCGAACTGCTAGGCCGAGTGCGCGAGCACTGTCTGCGGGGGGCCTGGACCCTAGCCGACTACCGCGGCTACACCGGTTATGCACCCGGCGAGAACGTCGTGCAGGTGTTCGTGATGGGTGCCCTTGTTCAAGAAGCCCTTGACGCCAGCGACGCACTCCTGGAAATCGGTATTCACGCCAATGTCCACGTGGTCTCTTCGCCCGAACTGCTGCTTGGGATCCTTGCCGAGCAGGACGACTATGCAACCATGCGCGAAGTGCTTGGGGTCGACGGCAATTTGCACGGCGTGCGCTCAGCCGTGCAATCCGAGGCAGGCCTGGTAGGGCTCGCGGCCCGACGAATTCCCTGCGTGGCCATCTGTGACGGCGAAGCTGGGCTGCTCGACAACATCGGCTCTGTTCTCGGCGTGCGCTGCAAGACACTCGCGGTGCGCAAATTCAGCAAGTGCGGGCGACCCGACGAAGTCTACGACTACCACCACCTCGACTCTCTATCGATTCAGGAAGCCTGCGGTCGCGCGCTCTCCGAAACTGCGCTGGAAGACTTCCTCGTCGACGAAAACCTCTTGCGCCAACATGCAAGCCGCCAACCCTTGCAAAGGCCTGATTGGAGGGAACTCTGGCGCATGCGTCCCTAGCCGCAGAATTGAGCCGATTCAGGCCTCGGAGCGCGACGAGCCTAGCCGGCCCCAGAGCACTCGCAGCAGAAGGGCACAGGCCGTCGCAATGGCAAGCAATTGGGCGATCCGAATCGCCAGATGATCCACCACGCGCGTGGTGGTTTCATCGAGGGTGTCCGTCAACTCCTGAACGTGTTCCCCCCCTGTGACCAATTGCAGTTCTTCGAGGAGTGCTTGAAGATTGATTGCTGTCTGCGTCAAGCTCTCCGCCGTCTCTGCGTAGTCTAGGATTCGGAAGGGTTCCGACTTCTTGCCTGAATCCTTGCCCGAATCCTTGCGACTGGCCGCTGCCTCACGGGCCTCCGGGGTTCCCAAAATGGTAACCATCGAGGCGTCGAAGGCCACGAAGGTCTGTTCCAGTGCGGCACCCGCCACGGCAACCGACTCGGTCACACGCTCCGTGGACTCCAGCAGTGGCTCTACTTTGTCCAAAGTACCGTTGACCTCGGCCAATGTTGCGCGCAACTGAACTTGGGCCTCGTCCATCTCTGCTAACAGAGCTTCCACCTCCCCACGAAGGTCCTTGGGCATCGACTTGGCGAGCACCGCAAAGTCCTCGAAGGTTTTGGTCAAGGTTTCAGCGCTGGTCAAGCTGCGTTGCAGCTCGGGACTATTGCGAATGTCGTGAATGATTAGTTCGAGCTGCCAACGTAATTCGTCCGGCATTTGGACGACAGCATCACGTACCAGGTCAGCTGAACCGGCCACATCGTGAATGGCCACAGCCGTCTCACTCACACCTCCGAAGGGGTTGAAGGCAGAGAGTGGCGTCGTGACCATGCCCGTCAAGAAGGAGCCCAGCGCCACCTGATCCTTACCTCCCCGGTGGTAGGCAAAGAACCGCTCACCGATAGCACTATTGGCGGCAAAGCTCTCGATGCTGGCTTCGGTCTCAGAGAGTTCTTTCTCGGTGAGGAAGGTTCCGCCAATGCGCCGGATTTGACGATTGAGTTGGGACATGCGTTCAGTGAGGACGACGACCTCGGGGCCAAAGTCCGAGTGCCACTCTTGTTCACCGGACTCCAGGCGCACCTGTTCCGTGAGACTCCAAAGATCCACGAATGCAATACGGGGATCCTCGACAATCAAGAAACTCTGGGCCAAAGAAATCGTCCGCATCTTCCATACCAAAGCTTGGCGCTGGAGGCCTGGATCCTCCGTGCCAGCCACAAGCCGATTGGATGTGGTTTCAATCACCGTCGCAAAATCCAGGCCGAAGGTGCGGACAAGCAGTTCCAGCTCCTGGAGTTCAAGTGATGGGCGCGCTTCTTCCTCATCTCTGACGACTGAAATCGTCCCGCACCCCCCCAATCCAGAGGCAAGGCAACTGCCCGTAAGCAAGCTGACGCCAAGTCGTACGAGTGCTGTCCCAGGTCTACTCCTTTTCGATCTTCCTAAAGATTCCATGTCGCCCTCCAGCCTGCCGAATCGCGGGACATGGTTGAAGTCAAAAGACGACGGGTCCACTAGCAAGCCCGTCATTCCTCGACTTTCCCGTGACCACCCTCCTCAAATCAGGCTGCCGCTCGACGGCACTCCGATGGCCCGGGAGGGAGTACGAAGCGATCAAAGAGTCACTTGTTGGACGCTCACAAGAGACAAGCCGACATCTCACCCGGACGTCCAACCCGTTTGCTCCGATTCGTGATGCTCAGCGCCCCAATAGCTCTGCGGTCTCGCGGTAGAGCCGCACGAGGGGTGTGGCAGCCCAGGGTTCGTAGCCGTTGTACATGAAGCCTCGCATGATCTGCTCCGCTGCTTGCAGGTGTTGGACGGCACGCTCCTCTTCCCCTAACTCGAGATAGGCACGGGCCCGATAGACCGCATAGTCCGCTCTCAGTTTGCCCGACGTGGCAATGACGACACTCACCGCGCCAGTGCCGAGCAACTCCTCTCCGTGATCCAACGCGGCAAGGGCCTGCTCTGGCAATCCCAGCTGAAGCAGCGCCGCTGCTTCGGTAGCTTCGGTGGCTGGCTCTTCATGGCCCCAGGAGTTTTGGATGTTGATGACGCGCCTTGGGTCCCGTTGGGCCGGATCGGGGTGAAAGCACAAGGTCCAAACGGCCGCCGCCTGGGGCCGCCCATTCAGGCTCGGATCCGATGCCAAGCGCTGAATCACGTCTTCTTGTGACGCATCCCCCAGCAGGAAGCGCGCCAACAATCCTCTGTACTCATGGAGGGTCTCATCGGGAAAGCGCTCGAAGAGCCAGTCATACGATTGGACTGCGCCCGCGTAATCCCCCAACTCGACCTGCAGCCAGGCCCTGCTGATGCGAACATCTTTGTAGTTTGGATTTAACCGGAGCGCCTCTGCGTAGATCCCCTCAGCCCGGGGCAAGTAGCCCATGAGCCGCATGTATTCCCCAATCAATGCGTGGACAGCTGGGCTATCCGGCCGAACGCCACGCGCCGCCGACAGAAAACCTAGAGCCGCGACGTGAGCACCACGCTCCCCATAGAGCTGCCCAGTTCGAATGTTCAGCAAGAAATCCTCCGGGTGCTGAATGGCCCCGTCGCGAATGACTTCGAAGCATTCCTCCGAGAGTCCGAATGAGTTCAGCCCCTGACTCAACCCCCAAAGCGTCGCTGGCTCCAGTGCTTCAAGGCTCTCCTCACGCATGAAACTCAATACAGCCTGCTCCTCATTAGAAAGCAGCGCCTCGCGCAACCTCGCTCGCACCAAGTCAGTGTCGAGGTCGAAGGCTAACGCCGCAATCGATTCGACTTGCGGTGCCTGCGGGCCGTGGAGTTGTCGCTTGAGCCCGGCCCAACTGTCGAGCGCCAGCGCGACATCGACTCCAATTCCGCTCTCGACGAGAGTGTTGAGCGCAGCGGGCATGTCTCCATCGTCGAGGTTGATGCCGTACTGCTGGAAGGCGCCTGAGTAGGCCGAGTCCAGATCCTCCGCCAGGTGCTCGGCGCCGAATGTCACCAGTGTGTCGATCTGTCGGGCGTTCAACTCATCACAGGAGGCGATGAGTGCCTCGTTCTTGCGAATGACGTCCATCTCTCGATAGTACGCCTCTGCACGGCGCTCCGTCCCCTCCACAAGACGTTGCGCGCGCGCTCGAAGCGGCTCATCCGCAACTCCCTGCTCCTCAATGGCCATCAGAGCGGCGCGCGAAGTGGCCACTGCCTCATCGTGCTGCCCTGCATCCTCGTGCAGGGCTATTTCGTCAGTGGCGTCATCCAGATCCTCGCGCGCATCTGCGACTCTCTCTAGCTGAAAATTGGCCCGCTGGCGCTCCACCGAGCGCGCTGCGAGTCCAGCCGTGATCACGGCTGCCAGAATGGTCACACCAAGCACGACAGATAGTTTTTGCCGTCGCCGTAGTTCGCGGGCCTCGGTTGCTGCCACTTCCGCTCTGTGCGCCTTCTCCTCAAGCGTGCTCAAGAAAGACTCAATCCGGCTTGCCACCAGTTTTGCATCTGCGGGGCGAGCGCTTGGCTCTTGTTCGAGGCACTCGAGGGCAAGCTGCTTGAGCTCGCCGTCAGCGGCACACTGCTTGAGGCGCAATCTGGCTGGCTCCAGCTCCGCACGCGCCGCCAACAAGACCAAGTGTTCCCCCTCACCCGCCCTGTAGGTTGGCACACCCGTAAGAACCTCGAGCAGAATACCTCCAAGTGCGAAGACGTCGGAGCGTTCGTTCATCCTCTCCACGTCCCCGATCGCTTGCTCGGGAGGCATGTACGCGGGAGTTCCCAATGCAGTCCCCACAATCGAGTCTGAATCGCTCGTTCCCGAACCACTACGCGCGGTTTGAATCAGCGTGCAGTTCTCGGTACGGGAAGCTTTCGATGGTGGTTGCCCCCCCTCACCCATCACCTTGGCCAAACCCCAATCCACCACTTGAACTTCCCCAAAGGCTCCCACCATCACATTCGCAGGTTTGAGGTCTCGGTGAATGACGCCCCTCGAGTGCGCATAGGCCATCGTTTGACAGACAGCTTCAAAAATGGAAAGGAAGCGCCGACGGCCGTCATCGACTCCTTTGCGATTGCGCAACAATTCTTCGAGCGTGCGCCCCTTGATCAACTTCATGGTGAAGTAAGGGCGCTCACCATCCATCTTCCCAAGCTCATAAACGGGGACCACTCCAGGATGCTGAAGCTGACCGCCAATCTGCGCTTCCTCGACAAAGCGTTGCAAGACACTCGGATCGTCGGCGAGGTGCTCGCTCAACACTTTCACCGCTACGTCCCTGCCAAGCTCTGTATCGTGCCCTCTTAGGA
>JBLIMI010000184.1:0-6944 GCA_047638655.1 Minisyncoccia bacterium
TTTTGCTCTTTACCCGGCGGAAACCGCTGATCTGGATCGCGCGCAAGTCTCAACAGGCAGCGGAACTCAATTGTGATGCGCGTGCAGTGGGCGCTTTCCCCGACGAGCGCTGGAGTTATTCGCGGGCACTCGTTGATGCCTGGAGCGTGAGGTGCAACCCGCCCTAGGATTGCATCATGTGGGCGTTGCGCGAGCCCTGGACTGGAACATTCGTGCTTTGAATCAACGCCTGGAGAGCATCCTATTTAAGGGCCCGCCAGCGAGTCGCGCATCCTGGCGCCGGGCTTGCTGGCGTTGCCTTGACCTCTTCAGCCTGCTTGGCGTCGGAGCACCGTCCCTGCATACGTTCCGGCGCTGGCTGCCCGAAATTCCAGACGAGCCGCTCGATGCCCAATGCCAAGCGGCACTGGACTTGGCGGAGGAGCGCCTGCTGGTCAACACGGAAGCTGGCGCTTTGAACGAAATTCGTGGCAGAGCTCTAGTCGGGCTTTGGCGTTACGATGAAGCTTCGGAGGCGTTCCATGCCCAATTCGATTGCGGGCATCGGAAGTCTACGGCGAGCTACAATCTGGCCTGCGCCTTGGCCAAGGGGGGCCTCGTGTCCCAGGCCATCGACGCGCTCGTGACGTCTCTGGCACTGGGAACCCCTAGCCTGTACGTCGAACAAGACCGGGGCCTGGATGGCTTGCGCGGCGAGCCAGGCTTCCAAAAACTGCTCTTCCCCGATGCCCCCTGGCGCCGTAGGCTCCTGGCTTCTGAAGCCGGGGAGGTGGCGGAATTGGTAGACGCATCGGACTTAAAATCCGAAGGCCGTTAGGTCGTGGGGGTTCGATTCCCCTCCTCCCTACTCTTGCTCGCAAGCAGCCCCAGACTGACGCCGAATCGCGGCCACCGGTATCGTGATTCCTCGGAACAACTTCGCGTCGATTCCGTAGAGTCCCCGCATGTCCTCCGAATCCGAATCTGCGCGCCTCGATGAGGCCCTCCATCCCAATTGGGCCATTGAAACCCAGGGCCTCACTCGTCGCTTTGGTGATGCGGTCGCTGTGCAGGACCTTCACTTGCAAGTTCCCCGGGGGTGCTTCCTCGGCTTTCTGGGGGCCAACGGTGCAGGCAAGTCCACCACAATTAAGATGCTGACCGGCTTGCTGAAGCCCACGGCGGGCAGGGCCTACATTCTTGGGCATCGCATGTACGAGGATGACCTGGAGGCCAAGGCCGCTATCGGAGTCGTGCCAGAAGACCTCGCTATCCATGAACGCTTGACAGGCTTCGAGTACCTGACCTTCGTGGGACGCATGTACCGCCTGGACCGGGCCACCATCACGAGGCGGCGCCAGGAACTCCTCGAGTGGATGTCCCTCGACAAGGAACCAAAGAAACTGATCGTGGACTACAGCCACGGCATGAAGAAGAAATTGGCCCTGGCCGCTGCACTCATTCATGACCCCCAAGTGCTGTTCCTGGATGAGCCCTTTGAAGGCATCGATGTGATTGCCTCACGCCAAATTCGAGACCTGTTGACGCACCTCATCGGTCGCGGAGTCACAATCTTCTTGACCAGCCATATTCTCGAAGTGGTCGAGAAACTCTGCACCCATGTAGCCATCATCCACGAAGGGAAACTTGCCGCCCACGGATCCATGGAAGAGTTGCGCGCTGGAGTCGACACGGGCAGTGGCGAGAAGCGCACCCTGGAACAGATCTTTTTGGATCTGGTGCACGCGGACGCCGTGGATGCCTCTGCTCTTTCCTGGCTGCGCTAAGGCCTATGTCCCAGATCCTCGCCATCGCCACGGTTCGCGCCCGTTTGCTGATCAATACCCTGCGCATGCGCTCCTCAGCGTGGGAGAAGGTCGCCGCGACCTTGACGGTCATCGCTAGCGCCCTGCTGTCCCTAGGATTGGCCATCCTGGTCGTCTCGATGACCATCCGCTTTGCCTCTGAGGATGTTCCTGGAGAACAGAGCAAGGGGCTCTTGATTTGCTTCTGGGCGGCCACCCTCTTCGGATTCTTGTTGCCGATTTTGCTCTCTAGCGGCACCAGCGGGCTCGACACATCGCATCTCTCCGTGTTTCCAATTCGGCGGCGGAGGCTGTTCTTCATCACGTGGGGCTCCTCGTTCCTGTCGGCGGACCACTTGTTCTACTTGCCCATGCTGCTCGCGACTCAAGTTGCGCTGCTGCTGCGAGGAGAGGCGGGAGGCCCCGGAGGGATGCTCGCCTTTTGGTTGCTCCCGATCCTGATCGTGACCTGGTCTGCGGGATTACTGGAATTGCTGCAAGGCATCATGCGCCACCGACGCATGAAAGAGATCCTGGGCATGCTTGGCTTCATGGTTTTTATGGCGGCGGCTATGGTGCCGTCGATCTTGACCCACGATCAGCAAAACATAACGATGCTCGTCGATGGCCAGCCCGTGGACCCGCCGCCGGATCCGACAGCGCTAATGGAGTTCGGACGGCAAGTGCATGACTGGGCGCCACCCGGCATCGCCAGTCAAGCCGTCGCGGCTTTCCGCACGGGAGACACGGAGTCCGGGCTATGGCAATGCGTGATGCTGCTCGGGTGGGTCTTGCTGGGGGTGCTGTTCAGTTCTAGCGTCTTTCGATGGCGGCACGGCAACTCCTCCGTGCGCGCCCAGAGCGGCGGTGGCACAACACCCGAGAAGATGCGCTTCGACGCAACTGCGCTCTTCCCCTTCGTGCCCCGTGACCTCATCGCAGTGGCTTCCAAAGAGTTGCGCTACATCTTCCGCAGTTCAGTGGGCCGACTGAACTTCTTGCTGGTTCCCGCCGTATGCATATTTTTGCTCAGCGCCCTCAATCAACTTGGAGAAATCATCCAGGCCATTGGGCCGGTGAGCGACTACTCCCTGCTCTTGGGGCTCATGATGTACGGGCTCTTGTTCACCAACAACTTCGCGAACAACTCCGTCGGCTGGGAAGGAGCGGGCTTCAAGCTCTACCTCATGGCCCCCATTTCGTTCAGGCGCGTCCTGCTCGGGAAGAACCTGGGCGTGTGGATCTATGCCGGTCTGCTCTACCTGCTAATTCTCGGATCCTGGACCTTCATGCGTTCCTTTCCGGAGCCCTACCTGCTCGCCAGCACCATGCTCTTTTTCGCGGGGGGCATCATGGCGTTCACTGCAGCCGGCAACTTCGCCTCACTGGCTTTTCCCATTCGCCGGGACATCTCTGCCATGAAGAGCCAGCCCTCCCAGGCGGCCATTCTCGTCTCCTTCCTGACCCTCTTGAGCCTGGGCGGAGGGGCGATCTTTTTCCTGAGCATGGCACTGCTCTTTCCGGACGCGGTCAGTCCCCTGGGCATGATGGCCCTCTTCTTCGTGGGCTCGATCGGCATCTACGGCCTCTCCCTGCCCTACGCTGCTGAGCTCTTCCATCGCAAACGGGATGAAATCCTCGCCAAGGCAGAAGGCGGGCTGTGACCCGACCTGGGGCTCGACTTGTTCGACCCACTGGCCTATGCTCCCGGCCATGCCGACCACCTCCCCCCTGATCGATCGAGTGCGCGAGAACGGTGTCGTTGGCGCTGGTGGCGCTGGCTTCCCCACCTATGAGAAGCTAAAAACCAGCGCGGAAGTCCTGATCCTGAACGCTGCCGAGTGCGAGCCTCTGCTGCACAAGGATAAGGAACTGCTGATCCACCACGGGACCGAGGTCCTGGACGGCATGCTGCAGCTTGCAGAAAGTGTGAATGCCACGCGGTCCATCGTGGCCATCAAGGAAAAGTACACGGGCCTGATCGAACAATTGCTGCCGGAAGCCACCCGCCGCGGCATCGAGATTCATCGCCTGCCCGACTCTTACCCTGCGGGCGACGAGTTCATCACCATCTACGAAACCACGGGCCGCATCGTTCCCCCGGGAGGCTTGCCCAAGGATGTGGGCTGCCTGGTGCAAAATGTGGAGACGGTGCTCAACATCCAGCGGGACCTGCCGGTGACTCACAAGTTCCTCTGCGTGGTCGGGGATGTGCCGACGCCCATGACGGTCCGCGTCCCCGTCGGGACAAGCTTCCGCGACGTCCTCACGACCTGCGGAGTGGACCCGGAGAAGCCGCGCCACGTGCAGGTCGGCGGCGTCATGATGGGAAGCGTCATGCAGTCCATGGACGAAGTCGTGACACGAACCACCGGGGCGCTCCTTTGCTTTGGCCTCGACCATGTGGTCACGCGTAAGTACACCACCACCCCCCGGCAGCGGGACGTGATCGGCATGTCCGCATGCGACCAGTGCTCCTTCTGCACCGAGCTTTGCCCGCGCTATCTACTCGGTCACCCGGTAGAGCCGCACATCGCGATGCGCAGTTTGGAATTCAACGCACTGGGTGAGGACACGCTGCTCGGCAGCCAGTTCTGTTGCGAGTGCAACCTGTGCACGCTCTACGCCTGTCCGGAGGATCTCTTTCCGAGCTACGCGACCATGGACCTCAAGCGCAAGTTGCGCGACGAGGGCAAGACTCACCCGGTCACGGGCCGCACTGATCTTCCAGTGCACAGCATGGCGGAGTACCGTCGCGTACCTGTCAGTAGCCTGATCAAGAAATTGGGTCTGGCGCAATTTGAGAACGTGGGCCCCTTAACGGAACTCGATTGGAACCCGAGCGAAGTCCAGATCCCCCTCAAACAGCACATTGGCGCCCCCGCTGTGGCTTGCGTGCAAACAGGCACCCAAGTCCAGCCCGGCGACTTGATCGGCAAAGCTGCCGACGGCCTCGGTGTCCCCATCCATGCCTCGATAGCGGGCACGGTTTCCCAGGTCGGCTCCTCCATTCACATTCGTCGCTAGATTTCTCTCCGCCTGCCCCATGACGCGAACTCTGACAGCGCTCGGAATGCTCGAGCTCTCCTCCATCGGCATTGCCTTGATGGTAGAAGACACCATGCTCAAGGCGGCGGACGTGCAGCTCTTGATCGCTCGCACCATCTGCTCCGGGAAGTACATGGTCATGGTCGGCGGCGACACGACGGAAGTCCAAGCCAGCGTAAAGGCGGGAGTGGACGCCTCCATGGAAGCCTTGATCGACGACCTCGTGATTCCAAACGTAGACAAGCGTATTTTCCCGGCCATCTCCGGCGTGGTCACAATCGAAGATGAGGACCGCGACGCGCTTGGCATCCTGGAAGCCTTTTCCGTGACGTCCATCGTTGAAGGTGCCGACTCGGCACTGAAAGCAGCAGATGTCAAACTCTTCAAAATCCACGTGGCCATGGCCATCGGCGGCAAGGGGTTCTTGCTGCTTGGAGGAGCCTTGAGCGACGTGGAAGCCGCCATCGAGGCCGGCGCCCGCGAAATTGGCAAACGCGGACTGCTCGTCAGTCGCGTCGTGATCCCGCGGCCAGAACCCGAACTCTTCCAGGACCTGGTCTAATTACCGGAGTCGGTTTCAGGAGTTCTTGCCGTGGCACTTTTTGAACTTCTTGCCGCTTCCACAGGAGCACGGATCGTTACGACCTAGCTTGGCTGCCTGGTGCACGACCGGTTTCTGGCGCTCGTGATGATGATGGGCGTTGTGACCCGTGCGAACGGTTTCCTGGAACTCATCCAGCGTGGCGGCGAGGCCCTGACGCATCTCGTAGGCGTGGGGCACCATGGCCGCCTCCTCTAATTGGGCAAAGAGTGCCGTCAAGACATCCGGCACGACCTTCGCCAAGGGATCCTTGCGAGCCATGCGGGTGGGCAACAGGTGCCCCAGGGCGTGATGCACATCGTGGCCATCGAGCAGATGCGGCTTCTTGCCAAGCTCGTCGTAGGCAATTTCCAGAAACCAGCGCACAATTTTGCGCTGGGCATCGGGGGGGACTTCGAGCGCGGCACACTGGGACGAATCCAGGTACGCGGCTAGATCCAGGGAAACTTGTTTTTCGGCCATAGGGCGGAGTGTACCCGCCTCAGGGAGCAAGAGTCACAGATGGATCAACTGTTCCAAGTTTTCGAAACCCTAGGAGACCGCGCCCTGCACAATGCCCCCATGGCGAAGACCCAGAACCTGCCCCCTGTCGCGGACTACCTGCCCACCACCCGGGCGGAGATGGACTCCCGTGGTTGGGACCAAGCGGACATCATTTTCGTTTCGGGGGATGCCTATCTCGATCATCCATCCTTCGCGGCGGCCCTGCTGGGCCGCGTGCTGGAGTCCCAAGGCTTTCGTGTTGCGATCCTGAGCCAGCCCGAGTGGAAGAACGTCGACGCTTGGCGAGAACTTGGTGCTCCCAAGCTCTTCTACGCCGTCAGTGCGGGCAACATGGACTCCATGATCAACCACTACACGGCGAACAAGAAACGGCGCAACACAGACGCCTACTCGCCAGGCGGTCAAATCGAGCGACGTCCCGATCGGGCCACCAATGTCTACGCACAGCGTTGCCGCGAAGCGTTCAAGGGCGTTCCGGTCTTGATTGGCGGGGTGGAAGCCTCCTTGCGACGCATCGCGCACTACGACTACTGGTCGGACACCGTGCGGCCCAGTGTGCTCGTCTCCAGCAAGGCTGAGATGCTCGGCTTTGGCATGGGTGAAGAAGTCATCGTGCAGATCGCCCAAGGTTTGCAGGCTGGCAAGACCATCAAGCAGATGCGGCATTTGCGCGGCACGGCCTACTTGCTGGGCAAGCGAGAAGAGTTGCCCTCGTCGGAGCATGAGACCCGCGAACTGCCTAGCTTTGAACAAGTCAAGGAAGACGGGCGCTCCTTCGCCATCATGACCCGCGACTTGCACTACGAAACCAGCCCATTCAATGGCCGCCGGTTGATTCAGGCCCACGGAGACCGAACCCTCGTCATCAATCCCCCCCAGTTACCGCTGGAGGAAGAGGCGCTGGATGCTGTCTACGACTTGCCCTACACCCGCTTGGCACATCCAAGTTACCAGGAACCAATTCCTGCCCATGAGATGATCAAGGACTCGATCACCATCATGCGGGG
>JBLIMI010000185.1:0-6911 GCA_047638655.1 Minisyncoccia bacterium
GGGCCCTCGACGAAGTCCTCGCTGGCGATCATCTCTTCCAGAGCATCGTAGCGAGCATCCATTGCCTCCTCCACGGAGGGGTAGTGCAAGCCGCGCAGCACGCATTGCTTGGTGGCACGCACGGAGAGCGGCGCGCACTCTCCGATCTGATCCGCCCAACGGCGTGCGGTCTTTTCGAGATCTTCGAGGGGCACGACTTCGTTTACGAAACCCAACCGCATGCCTTCCTCGGCGCCCACGCGCCGGCCGCTCAACAACATCCCCATGGCTTGCTTGAGACCGATCTGCCGTGGGAGTTGGTGCATGCCGCCGGCCAGTGCTGCGACGCCCACCCGCGGCTCGGGCAGGGCGAAGCTAGCGTTCTCCGAGGCGATGATCAGGTCGCAAGCCAGGGCCGCCTCGAAGCCGCCACCGAAGGCGACGCCGTTGACCGCTGCAATGATCGGCTTGGTGCAATTGTAGCGCTCGGTCAAGCCCGCAAATCCTGAAGGCGGCATCTGCACCCGTTCACCAGAGTTGGCCAGGTACTTGAGGTCGAGTCCCGCGCAGAAGGCACGATCGCCGGTGGCGGTGATGATGGCCACCCACAGGGCTGGGTCTCGATCGAATTCCTCAAAGGCATCATGTAGTTCCTGGTTGAGCTCAGGATGAATCGCGTTCATCACGTCCGGGCGGTTGATGGTGACGGTCAGCAGATGACCGTCGACTTCCGTGTTGCAGAATTCAGACATGAAACCGGGGAGAACTGTTGTGGGGGAACCGTCGGGACCTTGGTCGTGGGAACGAATCGATCGGGCTAGGAATCTGCGGGCACGTCTACGGCCGGAGTGGCAGCCGCCGCTGCCGGTGGCGCTTTGTAGAGCGTAACCAGTGTTCCACCGATGGCGGCCAAGGCGATTCCGAGGAAGAATTGCCAGGGCAATTTAGACCAGCCACCCGCGGGCGGATGAAGCGAGAGCACCACGATGGCATTGACGATTGGAGCACCCGCGAAAATGATCGACATCACCACCGCTGGCTGCCCCTTGGCGCCAAACGCAAGCAAGACACAGAACGCTCCGATGGCTCCCACGGTTCCGGCTATCAGGGACCAAATCCAGCCACTGGAGGGCATGGTCCAGTCGCTACCGTTCATGACCAGCATGCCCGCCGGTGCCAGGACTGCGATCAGAAAGTAGGCCACGCCGACCATAAAGAACGCTTTGTAGCGACCGTTGGCGGGGTCTTGCATGCCGACCTGCCCCATGTGCAGGAACACGCCGTAAAGGCCCCAACAGGCGACGGTCATCAGGGCAAAGGCGATCCACAGATTGCTGCTTGCAGAATTTTCGGGCACGGGTTGGATTCCTTGTTCAGGTGGAGTGGTGGGGGGAAACTTCGATCAGTCGCGCGACGTCTGCGGGCATTTCGCGGGCACGCATGCGCTCGTCATCGGGACCTTTGCAGACGTGCACCACGCGCATCTCGCCGCGCGCGATTTTCTCTTCCAAGCCATCGGCAGCGCCGAGGCGAAAGAGGATCTCGTAGTCGATGGATTTGGATGTCATTGAGCGGACGGAGAGCTGGATATCCAACTCGTCCATGTAACGCGCGGGTCGCGAGTAATCGCACTCGGCGTGCACGCGTACCCATCCAAACATGTGACCTCCACGAGTACCGTGTATTTCCAGGCCCAGGGAGCGGAAGAAAGCGTGCTCGGTCTCTTCCATGAATCGAAAAAAGTTCGAGAAGTGCACGATCCCGGCCATGTCGGTCTCAGCGAACTGCATCCGCCGCGACATCCTAAATTCATACGCCACGGCATCGACTCCTATTCGCTATCACATCGGATGGCTGCACTAGAACACGGCAAAGCATGGCTCAAGCGTAGCGAGCGTTCTGGTGATCTTCGAGGAAGAAGGGCGGTAGAAGACCATCCAAGTGCAGCATTCCCTGGGGCGTTGCACGGATCAGGGGTCCGTCGAGGCTCAGCATTCCGGCTCGACGGTGCTGTTCCAGCGGGGCTGAAAAGCGCCGCAGGACATCCACGCCAAACTTGCGTTGGAAGCTGTCCGCGTCAATTCGGCCCGTCTTGAGCTGCAAAATGAACTCGCGGATCATGAGTTCCTCAGCGTTGAGGCCATAGGCCCGCGCGAGGGGCAACTCGCCCGACTCCACACGCTCCACGTAGGGCGTGAAGGAATGCTCGTTCTGAAAATGGATGCCCCCCAGGTGCGAGAAGGAGGAAACCCCCAGGCCCAGCATGTCGGCCCCTTGCCACAGCGCATCGCGATAGACAAATTGAGTGTCGTCCCCACGGCTCGCGGTGTAAGCACTACTCAGGGAATAGCCAGCAGCGGCGAAGCGCGAGAAAGCGCGCTCGGTCCAACGCCGCTTGGTCTCCCAGTCTGCCACCGGCGCCAGCTTGGAACTGTCCGCTTTCAACTGGCGCGAAATCGTCGTGTTGTAGGGCAACTCCATCTGATAGACGGTGATGCTGTCGGGATTCATGACCAAGGTCTTCTCGATGCAATCGTCCCAGTTCTCGTCGCTCTCGCCGATCATGCCAGCAATCAAATCGATGTTGATCTGCTCGAAGCCGACGTCGCGGGCGTAGCCATAAGCGCTCTGGATCTCATCGGCCCCGTGAGCGCGATTGTTGATCTTCAGAATGTTCGCGTCGAAGTTCTCCACGCCCAGGCTCAGGCGCGTGACTCCTAGATCACCGAGGGCCTGCACCTTGGCGCGCGTCAAAGTGCCGGGCTCGCACTCGTAGGTGACCTCCTCCACTTCACTCCAGTCGAACGTACGGCGCAACTCGCTGAAGAGCAGAAGCATTTGGTCGGCGGACAGATAGGACGGGGTGCCGCCGCCGAAGTAGAGAAAACGTGGCTTGCGGCCGCGCAGGTAGTCGCGGGAGACGAACATCTCCGCCTCGCGCGTCACCGCTTCCAGGTAGCGCCTGATTTCACGCCCATTCTTGTCCGTGTAGACCTTGAAGTAGCAAAAATCGCAGCGCTTGCGGCAAAAGGGAATGTGCACGTACACACCCAGGGGGCGATCATCGACGGGTTGAGAGGCCAGCAACTGGTCCACCTGCGGCAACTGATCGGAGGACCAGAAGGAGTACGGCGGATAGTTCGAGATGAAGTAGTTTCCGACCTGGGTACTCTGCTCGCTGCTCGCCTGCGGTGCATTGGCCTGCGCCCGGTCTTCCCCAGGTGCGGGTGCTTTGTCGATCATCTTCGGGTCCTCATCCGGATCATTCTGTCTCATCGCTCTGGGGCCGGGCGGCCGAAAACCGGGCATTTGGCCCAAAGCTTACCCGATAGGGCTCGACCCGTGCTGAGGGCCGAGCGCAAGCCCGCATCATTGGCCGGAGCCCTGGAGCAAAGTGGCACGGTACATGCCTTCCAGATCTGAGGGCCCCACGGCACGCGGGTTGAATCCAGCCGTCCACTGTCCGCCGGCTTCCTTTCCCAGCACTTCGCAATCCCCGGCCGAGACCCCGCAGGCCTCCAGGCTGGTCGCGAGTTCGGCCTCTCGCAAGAACTGACCGAGAGAGGCACTCAAAGCCTCGCAGGCCGCCGCGGTCTCCGTTTGCGGGGGACACAATCCCGCTTCCCTTGCGAGCTCAGCGTAGATCGCCGCCGTCTGGGGCTCAGCCGCATTGTAGCGCACGACCGCCGGTAGCATGATTCCCACCGCCTGCCCGTGAGCCACGTCAAAGCGCGCCGTCAGAGGGTTAGCCATGGCATGGGCCGCTCCCAACATGCTGTGCTCGATGGCGAGGCCGGCCAGTGTCGCCGCACGCAACATGTCGCCCCGGGCTTCCACATCCGAGGGGTCGCGCAGGACTCTGGGGAAACTGGAGCAAGCGAGCACGAAGGCAGCCCGAGCGTAGGCACTGGAGCGTTCGTTGCGAGCACTGGTGACCGCGGTTTCGAGGGCGTGGCCGATCGCATCCATGCCAGTGCAGGCCGTCACGTGACGAGGCAAGCTGACCGTCAACTGTGGATCGAGCAAGGCAACGCGCGGTATCAGAAGCGTGTCGCCGCAGGCCATCTTCTGGTGGCTCTGGGCGTCCGAGATCAGCGCGAAGCGTTGCACTTCCGTGCCCGTGCCGGCGGTGGTGGGCACAGCGATCATGGGCAACAAGCTGCCCGTGACTTTGCCATCGCCCCAGTGGTCGTGGATGCGCCCACCGCGTGAAAGCAGGAAGTTCGCGCCCTTCGCTACATCGATTGGGCTTCCGCCGCCCAGCCCTACCAGCAGGTCAGGAGCGAAGTCCACAGCAGCAGTTCGACAGCGCTCCACGTCCTCGTCCGAAGGATTCTCGGAGAGGTCCACGAAGACTTCGGTGTGCAGGCCGGCGGCCTGCAAGGAATCCAGGGCGAGCTGCACATGCCCGGCCCCCAAGAGACCTCGATCGGTAACGACGAAGACACGCGAGGCCATCAGGTTCTTGGCCAGCAGCCCGAGCTGACCGATCACCCCGGGCCCAAAGACCACCCGCGTTCGTTCCGTTGTTGCGACGCCCTGCATGCTCACCGGAATGGTCATCTTAAAACGCTAGATAGCCCCTTACCAGCTCAACTGAGACTGGTAGGCGCGGCGCGTGTAAAGCAGCTCGAATAGGTTGCCCTCGTGGGGCTGATCCCATTGAACGCTGGCGGTCGAGAGCGGACCGAGATTCAGGCGTTGGATGCTGGGAGCGGCGCGCAAGCCAGCACACAGTTCCGGATCTCGGGTGATGGCCGAGACCACCAGACTGGGGCCCAGACTGTCCAACAACTCGGAGGCCGGCACTTCGACCACGCTGCAGAAAGGGAACAGGTACTCGCTGGCCGCGAGCGGGTGCTCCTTTGAATCGCACCGAATCACCGTCGGCAAAAGGAAAGCGGCACCTTCGTGGTCCATCCGGCGCGGGCTGCCACGCAGAGCCTCCGTCACGTCCCGGGCAGTGCCGCCGGCCAGCCCGGATTCAATCGCGGCGTTCATGCCATCCGCCCGGGCTGGATCGGCGAATGCGGCCAGTTGAGCCTCAGGATCAGTGGGGGAACGCGGCACGATTTCGTTCAAGCGTTCGGCCAAGGCCTGGGCAATTTCCTCTGCGTGGGCCGGTACGAATATCGAGGAGGCATTGACGCAACTGCGTCCGCCGTTGGCGGACACGGACTGCACGAGCACGTCCAGGTGATCACGCCAATTCTCGATCTCGTCGGGACCGATGAGAAGCTTGCTGTACCCGGGCCCGTGCACCTCGACCCGATCATCCCCAATGTACTGGTCCGTGGTGCTGGCGGCGCCGAACAGGAGCGTGCGCCCGCAACCCTCGAGAATAGCTCGCGATCCCTCGTGGTCCGTGGGATAGAGGTTGAAGGCTTCGGGCGGAATGCCGGCGGCCATCATGGCCTGGGCGATGCGCATCGGCGTCCAAGGCTCCTCGCGGCCCGGCTTCAAAATGACCGGCACCTTGAGCACGATCGCCGGTATCCAGAGCGAGTGCACGCCTGGTGAGTTGCTGGGCAGGACGGCGCCGAGCGTGTTCGTGGTGGGCGTGTAGCGCACTGCAACCCCGTCGTGCTCTCCCACCCCGCTATCGAGCACCGAGGGATCCATGCCACGCATCAACCCGCGCAGGATGTTCGGCATTTCGCGCATCACGCCGGCAACTTTCTGCATGTTGCCTTTGCAAAGCGTGTGAGGCATGCCACTGGTCGCGCTCAGGCAACGGATGTACTCCTCCGGCGTCTGGCTCTCGCCCTCGCTGCCCATGGAAAGTGTGTCTTCCAGGAAGATGCGGCTGGAGTCGACACAGCGCTCTAAGAGTTCGGCCATGGGCATAGCCGCCAACACGGCCTGGCGCTCGCTAGCACGTCGCAGGTCCCGTCGGATCAGTCCAGCGTTGACCTGGCTGACTTCTGCCAGGGGATTAGCGCTGCGGTAATCCCCGAGCTCGATCGTATCGAGACTGCGGTAGGCCTTGCCGGAACGCAGGGCGGGAAAGTGCGGAAGCGTGGGGGACATAGAACTGTTGTTTAGTAAACGCCCTCAACGATTTTGTCCGCACCAGCAGTTTGGCTCTCAAACGGCCGCACTTGCCCCACACCATCCCAGGCGTAGCTTTCGCAGGGCGCGCAGCGCATGGCTTCGTCACGCTCGAGGAAGCGCGGCATGAAGAATTCCTTGGTGAGGGTGGTCAGTTCGACGCGTCCCCACTGCTCGTACTCCACTAGCTGATCCGTTTGCTCAGGATCCACCACGCGCAGCACAGCCCGTGGTTGGGGTGCGTAGTAGGTGATGGCGTAATTGTCCTCCGGCGTCAGGGGCCGGTGACCGGCAAGCCCCATCAGGGTGTTGCCGTAGGTGGGCAGGAAGCTGACGCGCTCCTCAAGCACCTCTTCGATCAGAAAGCGAACCATCTGGGGGGACATCTCAGTGCCACCGCAAAATACGCCCTTGATGCCGGCCTCCACCAAGGAGATCTCCTCTCCCAATTTCTCGAGCAGTCGCGGAGTGGTGAAGAGTGCGTCCACCTTGCGATTGCGCAGGATGCTCAGCGCCTGATCGATCACGTGCTGCATGTAAGCCTGGGCCTGATCGTGCTGGCCGGTCTTGATCAGCTTTTTGACCCAGCGCGGATCGAGATCCACGAAATAGCACGAAGAGCCCCGGTGATTGGCCAGGTGTTCGATGGCCAGACGCAGGCGCCGGGGCCCGGTGGGGCCGACCATCAACCAGTATCCCCCGGGCGGAAAATCCTGATCGCTGAGGCCTTCAGAAAACTCCTCGTAATCGATCTTGTAGTCATCCCAACCGATGCGTTGCTTGGGAACGCCCGTCGTGCCGCCGGTCTCGAAGATCGTGAACGGGCGGCCTTTGTAGCCGGCGGGGATCCAGATGTCGTGGGGATCCGTGCGCAGGCGGTC
>JBLIMI010000186.1:0-6904 GCA_047638655.1 Minisyncoccia bacterium
AGCGGACGTGACATGGAACGTCCAACACAAGGCCAATGGTGTCGTTCCCGGCAACAACTCCTGGTGGCAGGGTTGCGCCCAATCCCCCATTCTCGCGCACCCCACGATTCCTGGTTTGATCTTTGTGGTAGCCGTAGATGATCCTGATAACGACGTCGACATGAACGACGCGGCAGACATTTTCATTGTGCGATCCGATGACTCCGGAGACTCCTGGGGACCTCCGATTCGAGTGGATGACGGGCCAGCGGGCGCCTTCGCGATCATGCCAGCCGCCGCAATCGACCCCATTTCGGGGGCGATCGCTGTCTCTTGGTACGACAATCGCACGCTCACCACGGGTACCAGTGGCCAGTGGTTGCTCGACCTGCGAGCCACGTCCAGCTCATCGGAAGGCATGTTCTGGTTCCCCTCCAAAGACGTCAACGACGGGCAATTTGATCCGGGGCTCTCCGCCTCCTGCCGTTTCTGCTGCACAGCAGGCAGTTGTAATCCTGGGGCGCCTCAAACTCTGCGTATCGGTGAATACAACGGCGTTGCCTTTGGTGAGTGCACGGCACACTTCGTTTGGGCTGACAACAGGCAATGCCCCACAAGTACGAATTCGCTGCAAACCTTCTATGACAAGGACCCCGAAATGGGAGGCGACTTCACTCCGCCGGTGCTCGTTTGTCCGCCCAACACATCACTTGGCTGCAACGACTCCACGGATCCTACCGCGACCGGCTTTGCAACCGCCACGGACAACTGCGACCTTGACCCGGACATCATCTACGTTGATGTGGTCAGCGCGGGCAATTGTCCGCCGAGTACAGTGCTCAGCTCAATCGAGCGAATTTGGAGCGTGACCGACGCAGCAGGTAACTTTGCCAGTTGCTCGCAGTTCATTTCCATCGTCGACTTCGACGCACCTACGATCTTCAATCTCCCGCCGCCGCTTGTCATCGAAACGGATGCAGGCTGCGTACTCCCGAATGATCCGCAGATCGTCAATTGGTTAGCACCCATCACAGCAGTGGATGAGTGCTCTGCCGCGGAGTTGAACATCATCCTGCCGGATGTCTTCCTCGGAGCCTGCGGCGATGGCTTGCAACACTTCATCACCGTCGCTGCTGCAGACGAGTGCGGCAACGGCACCTTCGAGCTCGTCAGTCTCACTGTCAAGATTGCTCCGGGTCGCGGCATACCCTTTTGCTTCGGAACGCAGGCAGACTGCCCCTGTGGCAATGAGGGCTTCCCGGGCCACGGATGCAACATTGCTCAAGACACGGGCGGTGTCTGCTTGACCGATGTCAACTTTGCGCCCGACGGCATTGGAGGAGGTACCGTCGACTTGCTCGGCGTGGGGTTCCCGCTCGGTACTTCCCCCACCGTAGTCGCTATCCGGAGCCTAGGAGCCAAACCGCCCAGCCCTCTCGGAGACGGTCTGCTGTGCCTAGATGGTCCCATTCTCCGAATGGCGACCAAGTCCGCGGGAGGCGGCAAGGTCCTCTTCCAAGTGAATCACACCGCTGGACAGGGAACGTTCCGGTACCAACTTTGGTTCCGCAACAACCCGGCCGGATACTGCAATGCCCAGGCAGGTTTCAACCTCTCGAACGGGCTGGCGCTCGACTGGCTGTAGCAACACGAGCGCGACGCCCGGGATCTCAAGGGGGCAGAATTGATGGTGGCTCGGGAGCAGGACCTCCACCTGGAACTGGGCCATTCTATCCACCCTCACCGGGCTCGGCGTCGCCGGCAGCTTTGTGGGGAGCTCTCTATCCAGCCGTCTACCGCAAGCCATCTTGCCAAAGTCTTTGGATCGCTGCTGATCGTCATGGCTGTCTACATTCTGTGGCGTGAATTGTTGATGGGCTCCTAGGACTGCGTGGTGTGCGCGTACTTGCTTGGTACCGTATGGCCATGCAAGCGGACTCCCAAGCACCATCCAAGCGCACTAACCGACTGCAAAAAGTCCTGTTGCTCGCCTTTGTGGGCATACCTTTGGGGATCGTCTGCGGCGAATTGGTGATGCGTGGCGCGCTAGCCGCTAACGGCGGACTCTATGACCCGGACACCATCCGGCTCAACTTGGCCGAGTTGCGTAGTCGCCTCGTCGACTCCCTCCCCCGGCCAGGGGCTGACCGCGAGACCGAACAGGAAGACTCCGCCAACACCAAGATTATTCACCCCTTCGTTGGGTTCGATGACCTGCTGACCATGTCCCAAATGGAGGAGGATTTGCGCAGCCATCGCGAGCTGAACCCCGAGACCTATCGCATCTTGATCCTCGGCGGATCCGTTGCCGGGCTCTTCGGGCTGCAAGGGACCGGGCGCCTCGCCGAACTCCTGGAACAGGATCCGCGCTTGAATGGACGCAAGGTCGAGTTCATGACCTACGCCCGCGGTGGGCACAAGCAACCCCAACAGATTTTGCGGCTTGTGCATCTTCTGACCTCCGGAATTAGAGCGAATGCCGTGCTCAACATTGACGGCTTCAATGAAGTCGCCATCGGCAACTACAATCGTTCGCGCAAGACCTACCCCACCTATCCCTCGTACAACCATTGGATGCGCTTCATGCAAGCGTTGGACGAGAACCCTGAACAGCGCAAGCGATTCAGCTTGGCCATGGATCGCAATCAAGACTTGATCGAGTGCATCGACAGCGCCCTCGACAGGGCCTGGTTCGGGAGCACGCTGTGGACATGCTGGACTCAGTTTTCAATCACGCGTAAACGAGTCCAGTGCGATGCATTGCGAGATCAGTACATGCAGATCTTGAGCGAAGGCGAAGTCTCGCCGGGTGCTTTGGGTCCCTCCTTCCAGGGCAAGGCTCAGCGGGCGGTCAAGGTTTGCGTGGAGAGCTGGTTTGAGAGTTCACGGCAGATCAATGTGCTGTGCGATACGTACGGCATGGACTACCTGCACGTTCTGCAGCCCACCCTTCACGATCCCGGAGCAAAACCCATGGCGCCGCGCGAGATCGAAAGGGGTGGTATCGAACAGAGCTGGAAGCAAGGGGTCTTGCTCGGCTACCCCGCCATGAGGGCCGGAGGCCAGCTACTTAGCGATCAGGGAATCCACTTCTTGGACGCGTCCATGATTTTTGAGGACGTTACCGAGCCCCTCTACTACGACAACTGCCACTTTCGCAAAAAGGGAGTGACGATGCTCGCCAACGCCATCGCCACTGGCTTTGAAGACGTACTGAGCCGCTAGGGCTTAGCCTCTAAGCGCCCATCTCAGTCTCCAGGCTTCGTGACCCACGCAGCCTCGTAAGCGTCGATGAAGGTGGGTGCCACTCTCCAATCGGCCGGCGCCAGTTCGCAAACGAAGCCAATGCCCTGCTCGCCATCCTGGCGGCGACCGTTGTTGATCGTGCGACCTTCGCGCTCTCCCAGGGCCAGCAACTCGAAGTGGGTGAACCGTCCTAGCTTCGTGCTGTAGATTGCGGATCCCAAGAGAGTGGTCGAAATCGCGTGGGGCCAACGCCGGCCTTCCTTCGGCTCCCAGAGGCTTCCCGACTCGAAGAGCCAAGGACCCTCTGCCCTGGCCCTGGTGTGTCCGGTCAAGCGCAACTCGATGGAGTCTCCATCCACGCCGATGACCTCGCTCCAAATCTCTGAGCCAGCGTCCTCGCTGGGGTGGTAAGGCACTGTCTGCCCGCGCACATTGTCCACCAGGGCGAGGCAACTCAGGCGTTTGACTACATCTGCGGAGAGCCGCTGCCGCTGCCCCTGCTCGGGAGTTTGGCCGAAGATGCTGCGAGCCTCCGCTGCGCTGAACCACACCGCATCTCGGTTGAACCGACCGGCACGAACCTGCGCGGGATCGCGAACAACTGGCAAATCCCGCCCGGTACGACGCAAGACCAGCCCATCCTCCGGGTAACTCTGTTCCCATCGAAACCCAGGGGCAACATCGGTGGGGTTTTCGAGATGGAGTTCTGTCTCCGGCAGGGAAGTCCACTCCTTGAGGGCGATCTCCAACATGCTGGCGACCGCCTCCGGGTTGCTCGAGTTCAATCGCCCTAGCAACTTCCCGCTCGCCGCGAAGACATAGGTACCTTGCAAGGTTCCGCGATAGGGAGCTTCCACGCCGACAACGGCGCGGCGAAAGAACAAGCACTCCGGACCGGGATTGTTCTGCAGACGCCAGACCTCATCCGCTGCCAGAACGAATTGCTCCAACAGGGGCTGCACTTCGGGACTTGACCAGACACGCCGGCCAACAACACCGTTGCCTCAGGTGCAGCCGAGTGGGTGCCCATTCATGGCCCAGAAAAGCAGTGGCTTGCGCGCTTCGTTGGCCGCAAGAATCCCACTGCCAAACTGGGAGATCCATGGAATGGTCTCGTGGCGGACTTCCTCTTCCGTGGGCAGCACGTGGTGCTTCCAAGCAGCGTAGTTCTCGGCCGTGGGCCGCGGAACCTCCGCTCCGCTCGACTCCGTGCTGGACTGGATGGATAGCAATAGCAGGAGAGATAAATGCAGCATGCTGAAAGGGCCCACATGAACGAGCCCACGGGAATTCAAACGAAAAACCACGCCTGGCTGAAGTGCCAGGCGCAGTGTAAAGCGGGCTCCTACTTCTCCACAGGCACGTAGGGATCTTTGCCCCATTCGCCCCAGGAACCGTCGTAGTTGCCGATTTTTTCGAAGCCGAGCAATCGAAGTGTTAGGTACGTCACCGACGACCTGCCGCCAGACTGTCAGTAAGCGTGGACGCGCTTGTCGGAAGTCACACCCTGGTCTCCGTAGAGCTTGAGCAACTCCTCAGGCGACTTGAAGACAGGTACATCACCACTGGTGTAGTTGTGAAACCACTCGATTCGCACAGCGGCCGGAATGCGGCCAGCGTCATACTCTCCAGTGGACCGAGCGTCCAACATGACGACTTCCTCACTCTCGAGGTCCTCCATCATTTGGTCGAGAGTGGAGAGTCGTCCAGGGTTGGCCCCCACCTCGTACTTGACCGCCGCAACTTTGGTCGCGTCCTTGGTCAGGTCCCGCTCTTCGTGCTTCCACTTGGCAAGGCCCCCGTCCAGGACCGAAACCTTGCCGTGGCCGTAGACCTCAAACGTCCAGAACACACGGGCGGCCGCTGTGCTCTTTCCGCCGTCATAGAGCACGACATGGGTCGAGGGACTGATGCCCTGGCTCCCCAACAGCTTCGCAATCTGCTCGGCCGGGCCGATGCTTCCCCGGGCGTTGGGATCGTAGGTGTCCGATGTAGAAATGTTCACGGCGTCTTGAACGTGACCGCCTTCGAAGTCCTTGGCCGATCTCGCGTCCACGACAACCACCCCCTTATCTCCACGGTGCTCGGCGAGCCAATCCGTGCTGACCAGGAGATGGGGATTGGCAAAGGCGACCTTCTTCTTGCTCTCCTGAATGGAGACAGTGTTCGCAATGGTGAGGGGCCCGCTGAATAGCAAGAGCAGGAGCAGCAATGGATTAGCTGGTCGGAGTTGAAACATGGATTCCTCTATCGTTTGGGATTGGACGAGTCGGGTCTCAGCATAGGGACTGCGAGAGGCCGGAACACGATTCGATTCGATTGGTCGCTCCGTAGCAGCTCCCAGCTGCACTCCATCGCCCATGTGCTTCCTCCCTGAAGACTACAATTGAAGTACAAAACAAGATTCACATAGGATACCTCAACGAAACACTCTCTCAAGGCAGTGCAAATCATTGCCAGGACGGTCCCTCATGCGTTTCCCGAACTTCATCATCGGCGCCCTGACTGCTATCTGCTTCGCCTCGTGCGCTGGCCCAGACATCGCGGGCAACCACACGGTGTTCTCCCACGAAGTGAGCGTGATTGGAACCTCTGCCAGGGGAGGTGAGATGACCAAGGCCATCGTGGCTTCGATGAACGAGTCTGAGTCTTGCGAAGCAAGCGTCATGACTACGGATGCCAGCGTCGACGCTCTCAAAGGTCTCAACATCAAGAGCGTCCAGGCCTCGCGTCCCGAGAATCTAGCCAAACTTCGAGAGCTGGGGTGGGACGCATTCCTGCGCATCGACACCACAAACAATCCCATGGCGGACTCCCCCAAGAGCGTCACCGTGACATTGATCAGCACGCACGACCCCGAGCAGGTCATCGAATTCGTCTGGACCAATGCCTGGGGGGGCATGCCCGGTTCCCTGGCCGATGCTTCCATGCGCAAGGGGCTCGCTGACGCCGCCGCTCTGGTTTCAGATGAGCTGACCGCTCGCCTTGCTGCCTCCAAGCACGAATAAACCATCCCCCTCTCATCCACTCCTCTAGCTACACCTACTTGACTCATGAAATCGATATTGAAAGCAGTCTTCGGAATCGCACTCTTGCTCATGACAAGCTCGTGCGCATCCGACTTGACCGCCACGGCCAGCCCCGACGCCAGCCTCTCTAAAGACTTGACCTACTATGTGGCCCACTACCCGGACGACAACAGCGAAGTCAACGTCGACGTCTGCAATGAACTTCAGCTGACGGGCCGAACCGTCACCACGGGAGAAATGGCCGAACTGCCCGAGGATCTCGACGTACTGGTTACCTACGTCGACTCTTGGGTCTGGGACATGAACATGTACATTCTGTCCCTCGACATCAACTTCCGCGACGCGAGCACGGAGCAGGAAATTGCGAGCGGCCGCAGCATGGCAACATCACTGATCCGTCAGAGTCAGAAGTGGCATGCCAATGCCCTAGTGACAAAGATTATCGAAGAAGTCCACCCCGAGGAGGCCGCCGCATCGGCCACACCGGAAGAGTAGCCTCCTCGCATAACAAGCGGCCGCCGTCCACGCCTCAAGGCGTAGACGGCGGCCGCAGTTTTGTAGATGGCCGGCCTACTCAGCCACTCTGACCTCCACCCCTGGGCATTGCCTACCCGGGAAGTTGGGCCGCTTACGGCTCCGGCGGTGACGGG
>JBLIMI010000187.1:0-6902 GCA_047638655.1 Minisyncoccia bacterium
AATATGTCCATGCGCATTCCGGTCAGGATGGCGCGCTTGGGTCCAGGCACACCACTGATCACGGTGGGGGACGTGATCACCGTCGTGTTGGAGGCATCGAAGCCAAGAATCGTCACCCCCTTGCCAAGAATGAACCCGCTGTAGTTACCCGGATGAACAATGATTTTGTCCCCGTGCCCAGCGGCATCGATGGCCGACTGGATGTCGGTGTAGTCGATGCCAGGTCCACCCCCGTCATCCACGTACAGGATGCCCGCGTGGGCGCTGCCGGAGACGAGGGCGAGAGTGAGAGCACACGCTGTGGAGCGAAGGGTGGCTTGCATAGATCTTGCTTGGAGTGAGTTTTGATCGGACTGCCATAGCCTAGCCCCTGGTTGGCTAAGTCGCCACCACCGCGATTTAGCTCTCCCCGATCACTTCTGAGACCCGTCTCAGCAGGATGTCATCCCGTTCACCCAGCAGCTTACGTAGGCGCCCTTTGTGCCAGGCACCGAAGATAATGAGCACGCGCCGGCCTTCCCAGCGGAGCTCATCCAAGGCATCGCTGATCCGACGGTAGTGATCCTGGTTGATTTGAGTCCAACCTCCCGCCCGCAGGTCGTCCCCAAAAATGCGTTCATAGGGCTCCATTCCCGCGTCGACGAGGGCATCGTACTCGGCGCTATGGATAGCTACCGGATCGCTGGCGAGCCCTTTTTGCTCGAGCTCCCGTTGCGCGCGCTCCTGGGCCTCATTGACTTTCCGCGTGTCATCGGGGCGAGTGGTTCGCCACTGTTGAAGCAGGGTGTTTCGGCGCTGGGCCATGGGCTCGGTCCAAGCGGAGCAAGGAATCACTTGGAAGCGTCCTTCTAGCGCTATCGGAAAAATGACGTCGGTGAATTCCGGGTAGAGCAAAACGTGCGGTTCTTGGACTTCGCCGCTACGCAGGAACTCTGCCCAGGCAATGTCATAGCGGTCGGGTGGGATTTCCACCAGCACCACGCTCGGGTCCAGTCGGCGAACAATTTCTCCCACACGCTCGATGTTGTAGACGTCGTGGTCCCTGTGCTCGCCGTGCAAGGTTCCGAGCACGAAGACTTCGTTTGGAATTTTCTTGGCGGGGAGCCCGGCCAGTACCTTGCAGCCGGTCAGCCCGAGAGTCTGCGAGAGACCCAAGACGAGGACGGTGCGGCGGATGAAACTCGTGTTCTTCATTGGCTCTTGACGCGTTCGCGGCCCACCTTGGGCCAGGCTTTGTAGACCAGCATGCGTAGCTCAAGGCCAGGCGGAAAGTTCTGCTCCACGGGCAATGGATGACGCTCGAGGCGCAAGAGTTTGCTGAAGGGAGTTTGCTCCCAGCCGGGCGGCATGCCGTGGTTGGGAGGGGCATTGGCGGGGGCGATGAACGCTCCACCGAGGGTCGGGTGTTGATCGAGGAAGAAACTCGAGAGCACGGCGCGGTCGTGGCCAGGGGAAGCTTTCTTGAGAGGTTGCGTGTCCTTGAGAACTTCCGGGCTAACCAACCCATAGAGGTCGTGAATCTGCAATCGAGAGTGGTAGCCAATGGCACCGATACCCGACAGCACGATGGAATCTTGCGGTTGCGTGAAGAGCGCCAGCGCGCGACCGAGCAACTCCCAGGACTGCGTGCGTTCGATCATGGACGAGCGCATGTCCATCTCACTTTGCCAGGTGTTGCTGAGTCGAAAGTGAAACCGTGAGCGCACGGAGTCAGGGACCAGCGACACGCCAAAGCAACCGAGCAGATTGCTGAGGATGAGCAAGGCCCCCAGGCCCAGCGCCGCAGGGCTCGTCCCGCTCTTGTCTTGTGATAAGCGGGACCAGAGGGCGGCAAAGAGCAGAGCAATGAATGGCACTGCCGCAAACATCAAGCGCCCGAAGGGCATGAAGTCGCCCCCGATCCAAAGCGCGTAGGCCTGGGCCCCGAGTGCCACCGTCAGGCTCACCACAAGCGGAGCGCGAAGTGCGTTGGGGATGCGCCAGATGGAGAGCACCAGCACGACGAAGAGCGCCGGCATCGTGAGCCACCATTGAGCGAGGTAAGCCCAGCCGCGTTCCAAGCGAAAGGTGGAAAAACCCGCTTTGACTCGGGCCGTGTTGGGCAGCCACTCGCCGTAGTAACTGTGTCGCCAGAGAAAGTGACCGGCGCTGACGAGGACGATGATGCCCGTGCACCACAGGGCCTCGCGCAAGAGGCGTTGATCGCGACGCGACCAGAACCAAGCGAGTCCCGCTCCGAACAGGATCATGGCGGCCCACAGAAATCCGTCCGCTCGCATCAGTACGGCGAGGGCGCCGAAAATTCCCGCCGCGCGGCCGCGTGGGGCTTCGGGATCGCCGAGCAAGCGTTCGTACATGCAAAACGTCAGGAGTGCCGCGGGCATGGTGGCCAGTCCTCCGGTCGCCCACAGGGCCGTGCAGGGCAGGCTCGCGAAAAACAGGCCGCAAGCCAGGGTTCCCACGTTGTCGAGATCGAAGCGGCGCCGGGCGTGACGGGTCACACAGAAACACAGAATCAGTCCTGACAATCCCGAGAGCAGCCGCGACGCTCCTCCGAGACTCATGCCCCAGGCTTCGAAGGGCGCCATCATCAGTACCCACAAGAAGTTGGAATAGCCCTCCACGGGCATCTCGCTGCCGAGGTTGTAGCGCAGGCCATGTCCCGCGACCCAGTTCTGCGTGTAGCGAAAGGAAATGAACGCGTCGTCGGTCAGGAAGTTGAGCTTCCAGGCCAGCAACAGGAAGACCAGGAGCGGTAGACCGAGGGCGATGGGGAGGGGGAGCTTGAAAGGACGCACGCGGAGAAGGTAGCGAGGCCGAATCGCAAAAGCTACCCGAGGAGCGATGGGTGCCATTCAGCTGACGGTCCTGTACCTTGCACGCCATGTCTGATCGAGCCACCCAGAGCCCAGAGAGCACCCTGTGCTGAATTCGAAGCCGGATCGTCGTTGGTGGACCCTGTTGGGGCTGCTGGTGCTCGTGGCCCATGCCTCACTTTTTGGTGTAGGTCCCGTGGGAGAGGACTTCCCGATCCTGGTGGAGACCTCGCGGGCGGTGCACCCCGACCTCGGCGGAATTCCCGGGAGTGCCCTGGAGACTTGCTTCGAACTAAGTGGCACCAGCGGGCGACCTTTGGCCGCTCTATCGCTGGTCACTTCCAGTTGGTTTTGGAGCTCTGATGGAATCTGGACTCACGTGGCCCTGGGTTTCTTGCGCCTGGAGAATTTGCTGCTCCTGACGCTCAGCGCGTTTGTCTTGTGCCGGTTCTTGCGTCGACTCGTCGCCCCCTGGGTGGGAAGCGAGGGCGCCCAGGCGGCGGGGCAAGCGGCGCTCCTGATGCTGATGGTGCACCCGCTGTCCGTGACCGCTGTCGCAACCCCCGCAGCCCGCGGCGACTTGCTGGGGGCAGCCTTTGGCATTTGCGCGGCGGCAGCGTTTCTACGCGGCCGCCAGGAGAGGAGCTATTGGCTCGTGGCCAGCGCTGCGCCACTGGTGTTGCTCTCTACCTTGGCCTCGGAACTCGGGTACTTGCTGCCGCTTTGCCTGGGGTTCGTGGAGTACTTCTCATCGCGCCGTTATCGACCGCAACAGGTACGGCTGAGGACAGGGATCACCACGGTTCTCGTCTTTGGTGCCTTCGCCTCCTTGGATGTGCTGCTGCGCCTGGGCTTGGAGGTCAACCCCTGGCCCCAGGATCTGGAAGCCTCCATCCAGGCGCTCTCCAGCCTGTCCGGTGTCTGGTACGCACTGCTCTCGGGGCTGACCAAGATCGGTGTCTTGATCTTGCCCGTCAACGGTGCCAACGCGGGGGGCATGGGTTTCGTGGTGGCCACTCTCTTGCTTGTAGCGGTGTTACAACCGGCCTTGCACGCGGGACTCTCGGCGCCTCGTTTTTGGTTGACCGTGCTTTGCTGCTGGTTGACCGCGATTGTTATCGCGGGGTTGGCGCGCGCCGGCGTGCAGGTGGGACCGGGCAACCTGAGTTCTGCCGCGACCCTGTTGCCCGCCGTGATCGTGATGGTCATTGTGTTTGCCCTCGCTTCCACTTCGGTCTCCGGAAGTCGCCGACAGGTCTTGCCTATCGTCGTGGCCTGTTTGCTGTGCACACTGGCGCGTTCCAACGCACGCGGCTGGCGCGAGGCGGCCAAGGACGCGGAGCAATTGGCCACTCAAATGGCGCCCATCCTGACCCAGCAGGGACCGCAGCAACAGTTCCTTGTGGTGGACGCTCCCGGCATGGTGGACCTCTACGCCGCCTGTCCCGATGACCTGGGTTGGATGTTTGATCGGGCCGTGCGCGGGATGGAGTTCGCGGTGGATCCCTTGCCCGCGGAACAGCTTCAGATCCAGGGACTCTCCAGGGAGTCCTTGCTCATGCTCACGCGTCTGAAGGACTTCGATCAGCGTCGCGCGGCTGGACTCGTGATCGTGTTTCATATGCGCCATGTTCAGCCTTCCGCCAAGCCGCGCTGGGTGGCGGAGCGCATCTCGGAAAACGGTCCGCACCCGGAAGTGCACTCCTGGTTGAACGCTCAATCAGAGGCCGCCGCACCTGGCTCCTCCTCACGCGGGGGCCACTGGGTCGGAACGCAACAGGAAGCGCCGTTCTTCGCAGACCCGGCCACTCTTGAGTGCCTCACCATTCGTGAGGAAGGCTCCGCGCCCGTAGAAGCAGAGGGTGAGCCAGCGGAGGCGGCCAAGCCCGAGCTAGAAGAACCTGAAATCTACTGGCGTGCCCGGGGAGCCGTGGTGCGGGGCGGTGTTTTGCGTGGGGTGTGGTTGCAGGATGGCGAAGGGCGTACCGCTGTTTTCGATCCGGGCTCCGACCTGGACTGGCTGCTTGGGCAACGTGTGGACAGTTTGCTCTTGATGGGGGAGCTTGCGGAAATGCATGGCGCCGAGGTTTGGGCCGCGCCTCCTGCCATTCCCAATCTGATCGAGCCCGCGGTGGATGGGGATGATTGGTCCTTGGGTAGCCCGAAGCCCTTGATTTACTTGGACACGTCTCTGGTGGAAAGCTGGCACTTGACCCTCCTCGACTTGGATAGCCTCAAGAGTCTCACTCTCGATTGTGAGCTCGATAGCAGGGGGATGTTGGTCGCACAGGATGCAGAGGAACTCAGCCAGGGATTGCGCAATCAACCGGGCAGCCTCGCCTGGGGATTGGAGCGCAGGGTGGGGGATTTGGTTCTGCAACGGGTGGGTGGTCGCTTCTGAGCCGGCCCGGGTTATTCTCTTCGCCCCCCCATTGCCGTTCCCTCTCGACCAGCACTCATCAGCCCATGTCCAGCGCCCCCAGCCGCGAGCTCGAAGCCTTTCCGAACCCTCGCCCGGATCGCGACTACGAAATTCGATTCGAGTGCCCGGAATTCACCTGTGTTTGCCCCAAAACTGGTCAACCGGATTTTGCCACCATTCGGATTCGTTACTCACCGGCAAAGCAATGTGTCGAGCTCAAGAGTTTAAAACTCTACCTCTGGTCGTATCGCCAGGAGGGAGCATTCCACGAGGCCGTCACCAATCAAATTCTCGATGACTTGGTGGCGCTGCTGCAGCCCCGAAGAATGACTGTGGAGGGCGATTTCATGGTCCGCGGAGGAATTCATACGGTGGTGGAAGCGTCTCATTCGTAAGGGCCTCTTGCCTCAAATAGGGACCTATTGAGCCCTGGGCGCCTCATCGCCCGATTCAGGGTGGATCTATGACGGGAGTGGCCGGTGAGGAAGGACACGTAGGGCTCAAGCGGCTCTCCAGGGAGGGGCGATGAGGGGCGCACGAACCCCCTTCGATTGAAGTCTCATACAGATGACGTCAGCGCAGGGGCACATTCATCCCCTTGACGCCCATGCTCGAACAAACCAGTCCCCTTCCGCCCACCCCGCTTTCCGGGAGCGGACAGATCCAAGTGCTCCAACAGGAACTGGAGCGGTCGAACAATTCTCGCAACAACTTTATGGTGGGCATGGGCCATCGCATTCGCACACCCCTCAGCGGCGTGATGGGCATGCTGGAGCTTCTCGCGAGCTCGGCTCTGCCAGAAGAGTTTCAACACTACGCAGAGAATGCGTTGGCCGCGAGTCGATCCCTGATGAAGGAGTTTGACGAACTGCTCGAGTTTTGCCGCGTAGAAGCCGGCGAGTTGGTGTTGGTCCGCGAGGAATTTTCCCCCGCGCAGGTGGCCGCCGATGCCATGGCTGAGTTTTCCACAGAGTCGCAAGACAAAGGCATCCTGCTCACCACTTCGGTCAGCCCCGAGGTGCCTTCCACCATCGAGGGCGATCCCCAGCGACTGCGCCAAGTGCTGCATGAACTCATCGAGAATGCTCTGCGATTCACCACTGATGGGCAGGTCCAAGTCGGCGTGCGGCCCATGACAGGATCCCCTACGAAGTTGCTCTACTGGGTCGAAGACTCGGGCCAGGGCATCGACGAAGACAGGCTGCTCGATCTCTTCGATTTCTGTTTTGAGTCAGAGGAGAGTGATTCCATCACCCCCGGCTTGCCCGCTGCCCGCCACATCGTGGAAGCCATGGGCGGGAACATCGACGTGGAAAGCGATCTGGGCAGTGGCACCACCGTGCGCTTCTCTGTGCCGATCATACCGACCTGGGAATCCATGCCGGAGGGCACCGAGTCCGATGTGCCGTGCTTGGAACTCTCGAAGGACGATGATCGTCGTATGGCTCGCGTGTTGGTGGTGGAAGACGATCTGGTCAACCAAAGGGTCACCCTGGGATACCTCAAACTCGTGGGGTACGAAGGCACCGTCGTCGACTCTGGTGAGGCCGCCCTGCGCGCTCTGGCCGAGGAAGATTTCGACCTGGTTCTGATGGACAAGATGATGCCAGGCATGGATGGCAACGAGACCACACGCCTGGTTCGCGCCGGTGAACAGAACGTAC
>JBLIMI010000188.1:0-6882 GCA_047638655.1 Minisyncoccia bacterium
AAATCTGGACCAGCGTGAGGCGGCTAGATGTGGAGCCCCGGGCGGACTAGGCGAAGTCTCGGATCCAAGCGATTGCCTGGGCAAGTATTTGAAGCGGATCCCGTCAAGCCGTGCAAACAAGAGCCAATCCAAAGCTTCCCAAACCAACAAGCTCGCTTCCATGCAATACGCCTCAACGAACACATCGCAGTGCCCCTCCGCACTCCAAACTTCGATCTGTGCCCTCTTAATGCTGGCATTACAAGCCTGCCAAAGCGCAGCTGTGGAGCCCCAAAGCAGCCCCTACCCGGCGCAAGCTATTACGGAGCCGCAGGAGCCCGTCGTCAGGGACAGCGACTACTTCAGCATGCAATTTGCGGAGGAAGATGAGCAGCGTCTCGATTTGGCGGAATTCGTAAAGCTCTGCAACCAGGTCACAGACATCAACTTCATGGTCACCGACGAAACCAACACGCTTTTAGCTGCGATAAAAGTGACCGTGTTCGGCAAGAAACGGATCCACAAAAAGGACTTCTATGAGTTCTTCCAGATCCAAATGTTCATCAACGATTTCGCCTGCGTCGAGGTGGGCCCGCCCCACGTAAAAATGGTGCTCATTCGCCCATTGAAGTCCAAAGTCGCCGATCCCTCGACCTCCATCCGAGCCCTGGCAACGGCGGTGGAGCCGGATGAATTGCAGGACTATGCGAACCAGCCCGCGACGCTGATCACCACCGTCCTGCACCTGCCCTACATCGAATCGCGCGAGATCAGCCAAGCCATGCGTGGCATGCAGGTGAACAGCGCGACCGAGTCGCTGGTCGCTGCCGGCGAGCACTCGCTGATCCTCACCGGCTATGGCGCCTACGTGGCCTCGATCGCCCGCTTGCTCCAAACCATCAACGAGGAGTCGGCTCCGGAGCCCAATCAGCCCGCACCAGAGCTCGAATTTGCAATCCTAAGCCTCGAGCACAAACAAGCTGAGGAGCTAGCGCAAATCCTCAACACGCTATTGGGGGATGCTCCACAGACGCAAGCCATCCTAGGACAGCAAAGCACATCCAGCCCCAGCCCCAGATGCCTGGCTTGGAGTGAGGCCAACTCGCTTCTCATCCACGCGAAGCCGAAAGCCATGGAGCAAATCAAGGCCCTGGTGGCTCGGCTGGATGCGGAGCCTTCGGCGGGCTAGGACTTTTGCTCATCCAAGGTTCAGGAAAGCCCGGGGACGTCCGATTTGGATGACCTCGGGCTTCCTTAATTGAGCAACACCTAGTGGAGGTTAGGTCTGGGGGCTCAGGTTCGATATTGTACCCCCTGGAATCCCCCTGCCTGCGAGCGCGCCTCGCCGCCTGTGGCATTGAAATCCAAGTCTCCGGGCCTCCTGGGGAAGAAAATCCGATTACCCACCGTCTCCTGCCCAGCGCACGATCCACGGGAGCTAGCCCGGTCACTTTAGGCCGGCGCAACTCCCTTCTTGCAACACCGGCAAGCTGAAGAATGACCATCCTAAGCCTTTCCCCATCAATGGGATACAACCTCCGCACCTCCGCCAGCCAGCTCTTCAAGGGGCTGCTTTTGGCTCTGCCGCTCTTGGCCCTGCAAAGCAGCGCCGGAGCCCAGGAAACCCAGGACGACGGTTTCCAACCGATCCTTAAGGATGAAGATTACTTCGTCATCCAGTTCGCGGAGGAAGCTGAAAAGCGCATCGACCTCTCGGAATTTGTGAAGTTGTGCCAGGTGGCCACGAACATCAACTTCATGGTGACCGATCAAACCCAGACCTCGCTGGCTGGGAAAAAGGTGACGATGTATGGCAGCAAGCGGATCCATAAGGACGATTTTTACGCGTTCTTCCAGATCCAGATGTTCATCAATGATTTCGTCTGCGTCGAGGTGGGCCCGCCCCACATCTCGATGATCCTGATCCGCAGCTTGGCTCCCAACGGCGGACGCCAGAACACCAGCATCCGGCAGACCGCCACGGCGGTGGAGCCGGCGGAACTGCAGGACTACGCGAACCAGCCCGCGACGCTGATCACCACCGTCCTGCACCTGCCCAACCTCGAATCGCGCACTCTGAGTCAGGCCCTGCGCGGCATGATGGTGGACACCGCGACGCAATCCTTGATCCCGGCGGGTGAGCACTCACTGATCCTCACCGGCTTTGGCTCTTACGTGGCTTCGATCGCGCGCCTGCTCCAGATCATCAATGCGGAATCGGCTCCCCAGGCTCCGATCCTGCCCATCTTCGACGTCATCCCGCTGACGCACTCGTCCGCGGAAGACGTGGCCGAGATCATGGACCAATTGTTGGAAGATCGTCGCCGCGCACGCCAGCGCGCCCAGACGAATTCGGGACGTGCCGCCGGCGCCGACGGTCAACGGGCTCGCACCGCGGGCCAGGGCGGCGATGACGACTTCACTTCGATTTTGGTGCACAGCCGCACCAATTCACTCTTGGTCACCGCGCTTCCCGAGGACATGCCCGGCATCAAAGAACTGGTGGCACGCCTCGACGTGGACGTGATCGAGCCCGAGCGCAACTTCCATATCTATAGCCTCGAAAACGTGCGCGCCGAGGACATCGCCGATGTGCTCGACGAATTCCTGCGCGATACCGAACGCGCCAACCGCACCCCGGCCAACGCTTCGGCGGGTCGCACCGGCGGCGGAGGTGGCGGCGGCGCCGCTGGATCCCAGGGCAATGAAGAGGTGGTTGTGGTCCCGGACAACAACTCCAACTCACTGCTCATTTCGGCCAACAAGCAGCGCTATGAAGAGGTCGTCGAATTGATCAGGCAGTTGGACGAGCGCCAGCCGCAGGTGCTGATCGAGACCGCGCTGATTGAATTGAACAGCAACGAAGGCTCCACCCTGGGCATCGAATTGGCCCTGGCCGACGTGATCGGCGATGGTGCCTTCGGCGCCACGAGCTTCGGCCTTTCCGATACCACCATCGTTGACGGTTTGCCCAACCGTACGCCGAACGTGGCCACGGGGATTACCGCGGGCATTCTTGACGGCAGCAGCGTCAACCTGCCCTTCTTGATCTCGGCGGCCAACAGCTCCGGCAACGCCAACGTGCTCAACATTCCTTCGGTACTGGTCAACAACAACGGCCGCGCCACGGTGAACAGCACCGAGGAGCAACCCACCACCACCACCACCCAGGCCAGCACGGGTGGCAACCAGACCAGCTTCGATGGTTATCAGTCGGCGGGCATCTCACTTGAGATTTCGCCCTCCATCAGCGGAGCGCGCTACCTGCGACTGGACATTGCTTTGACCGTCTCCAACTTCACCTCAGGATTCGACGACGGCAACGTGCCCCCACCGCGGGTGACGCGCGAAATGACCACCACCGTCAACGTCCCCGATGGCGACACCATGATCATCGGCGGTGTGATTGCCGACGTCGAGCGTCACTCAAGCAACTCGGTTCCCTTCCTTGGCGATCTGCCCCTGATCGGACACTTCTTCCGCAGCGACACCACCTCGAACAACCGCACCACGCTCTACTTCTTCGTGACGCCCCACATCCTTCGGGACCGCGACTTTGCGGATCTGTGGGAGATCTCCTATCGCAAGAAGCTTGAGGCTGCTGAAGTCATCGGTCCGGACCGCGTACGCCAAGTGGATCAGTACTTCGACCCCACCGACGAAAGCGTGGACTTCAGTCGCTTTGAAATCCCGGTGTACAAGAGCCCTGAGCGTGGTGACATCGGCGGCGAAGGCTTCGCCATGGATGCCCTACGACGCAACGAGTTGACCCGTGCTGCCAACGCCGAGTCCGCAAGCAAGGAAAACGAATAGGCATGGTACGTCTCGCGGATCTACTGGTTGACGCTGGCCTCTCGCGCAAGCACCTTGAAGAGTGTCGGCGCATCGCTGGCAGCAGCGGCGATTCCCTGGATGCGGTCATCCTGGCCAAGGATTACTTGCCCGAGGAAAAGCTGCTGGCGGCCTACGCCCAGCACCTGGGCTATGAGTTCATGGCCGACTTGGAGGGCACCAAAGTACCCACCAACTTCGTCAATGACATTCCGGTTCACTTTACGCGCAACTACAATCTAATTGCGCTATCTGATGATGCGGACGGTCTGATTCGCGTGGCCACTTGCTCGCCCCTGGACCCCCAGCCCATGGACGACTTGGCTTCCCTGATGGGACGCGAGATCGAACCTGTACTGGCACCGCGCAATGAGATCACGACCCTCATCGCGCGCGCCTATCGCCACAAGGCAGATGGCGTGGACGAGGCCCTGGCGGACGTGGCCGAGGACGGGGACATCCAGGGCTTGTCCGTGGCGTTGGAGCAGGCCGAGGACGTGCTCGACGTCTCCAACAAGGCCCCGATCATCAAGTTGGTCAACACGGTCTTGTTCCAGGCCTTGAAGATGCGCGCGTCGGACATCCACTTCCACGCCTACCCGGACCGCACCCAAATTCGCTTTCGGATTGACGGCATCCTCTACGACATGGACTCGATTCCGCGCAAGGCGCACGAGGCCATCGTCAGCCGTATCAAGGTGATGGGCAAAATGGACATCGCCGAGCGGCGTCTGCCCCAGGACGGTCGCGCCTCGATTCGCATCGGCGACGGCGAAGTGGACGTTCGAATCAGCACCGTGCCCACCTCCCTGGGCGAGCGCATCGTGCTGCGACTTTTGGACAAGACCGCTAAGCTAGCGCACCTGAACGACATCGGGCTCGGTCCAAAGAACTACGAGTTGATGAAGGAATACACGAACTGGAACCACGGCATCGTGCTGGTCACTGGGCCCACAGGTTCGGGCAAGACCACGACGCTCTACTCGGCCATGGCCGAGATTGATATCACCCAGAAGAACATCCTGACCATCGAAGACCCGGTCGAATACTCACTCAACGGAGTCAGTCAGGTGCAGGTCAACATCAAGAAAGGCCTGACCTTCGCCGCAGGCTTGCGCTCCTTCCTGCGCCAAGACCCGGACGTGATGATGGTGGGTGAAATTCGCGACCTCGAAACCGCCCAGGTGGCCATTCGAGCCGCGCTCACCGGTCACTTGGTGTTTTCCACCGTGCACACCAATGACTCCGCCTCCACCATCACGCGGATGGTAGACCAGGGCGTCGAGCCCTACCTGGTAGCCAGCTCGCTGATCCTGGTGGTGGCCCAGCGCCTGGTGCGTACGGTTTGTAGCACCTGCCGCCAATTGATTCCCATCAGCCCCGAGATCGCAGCCCAAGTCAAGAAGCTGGGCATGACCCTGGAAGAGTTGGACGGCAAGGTCGCCCTGGGAGCTGGCTGCGAAGACTGCTTCCACTCGGGCTATGCTGGCCGGACGGCCATCTATGAGTTCATGCAAGTGGATGAAACGCTACGCACCGAGATCATGGAGGGTAATACCGCCAGCCAGATCAAGCGCTCCTCCATCGCACGCGGCATGCAAACCCTGCGCGAAGACGGACGCATCAAGATTCGAGATCGCGAAACGACCCCCGAGGAAATTCTTCGGGTGACCCAGCTGGACATGGGCTAAATCCACGATGCCGATCTACGAGTACAAGGCCTACGCCAAGGGCGGTTCCACCAAGAAGGGAGTCATCGATGCGGACACGCCGCGCGATGCACGCCAGCGTCTGCGGCGCGACAACATCCTCGTCAGCGAACTGAGCGAACTGCGCTCTGGTCGCAGGAAGGGCAAGAAGGTTCCCAAGGGCACCACGGTTAAGAAAGATAGTCTGTGGTTACGCTTTCAAACTTTCCGTCAAACCCAGCACACGGGCCAGTCCGCCAAGGACATCGAAATCGTCGCCGCCATCACGCGGCAGATGGGCACGCTCTTGGCCGCGGGTATCGCCATGGCGGAGACCCTGAATGCGATCATCGACCAGGCCCAATCACGTCGTATCGAGACCATCTTCCGCTCCATCCGCGAGCGCATCACTTCGGGTACCTCCCTGGGCGATGCCTTGGCCGAGTACCCGGCGCTCTTCAGCGACCTGTACGTCAACATGATCAAAGCCGGTGAGGCCACCGGTAATGTGGATGTGGTACTCAGCCGACTGGCCGACTTCCTGCAAGCCCAGCGCGCCCTGCAGCGCAAGGTCGTCTCGGCACTCACTTATCCGATCGTGATGCTCGTGATCGGTTTCTTGGTGGTCACCATCCTGGTCTCCTTCGTGGTGCCCAAGATCACCGGCATGCTGATCGACACCGGGCAAGAGATGCCGACCCCCACCAGGGTGCTGATCGCCATCAGCGATTGGTTCAAAGAGTGGTGGATCCTGATTCCCGTGGGCGGCTTCATCGTGATCGTGATCTTCAACAAGATCTACGCCACGAAAAAAGGCCAACTCAAGATCGACCGCGCCAAGCTGAACATGCCCATCGTGGGTGAACTGATGCGCAAACAGGCCGTGGCCCGCTTCACGCGCACCCTGGCCACCCTGCTCTCGAGTGGTGTTCCCGCCGTGCGCAGCCTGGAAATAACCAGCGCCGTGGTGGGCAACCGCGTCATGGCGGACGCCACGGACAACATTCGCAAAAGCATCCTGGAGGGCACAGACATCGCAACTCCACTCAAGGAAAGCGGGGTTTTCCCCTCCGTGGTAGGTTACATGGTCGCCATCGGCGAGCAATCGGGGCAGCTGGAGGACATGCTCGACCGCATCGCCGACAGTTATGATGAAGAAATTGAGGTGGTAACCGAACGTGTCACAACCCTCTTGGAACCGATCATGATCGTGGCCTTGGCCTGCGTCGTCGGCTTCATCGTCTGGGCGATCGTGCTGCCCATCCTGCAGGTGGGCAACGTCTAGCAGCAACGCACAACACACAACTCGAAATTGATCCAATGAAGACATTCAAAAGCATTTCCAAGGGCGCCAAAGCCGCCTTCTCCCTGGCCGAACTGATGG